>VFZS01000300.1 GCA_016871095.1 Acidobacteriota bacterium | reverse complement strand
CGAGTACTCCCGTTCCACCGTGCGCTCGGACATACTCTACCTGGCGCCGAGCAGCCTGAGCCGCGAGATGTCTTTTTACCGCGAGCGCTCGCATGCGGGCACGGCGCTGGTGGACCTCAAGCTGCCAGGCTCCCGCGTGGTGAAGCCCAAGCTCACCCTGGGCGGCTCGCTGTTTGCCTCCTGCGGCAGCCGCCCCGCGCGCTACTATCAGCCGTTGGCGCGCGCCGCGCTGTCCCAGGCGTTGTACCTCTACGAGGGCTTCCGCACTCACCAGTTCGTCACCGGCCTGCGCCTGACGCTGTAGCCCTTCTGGTACCATCACAGGTTATGCGGGGCTGGGTGCAGGCCGCGAGCTGGTTCGTCCTGGGCATCGCGGCGGTCTGCGCCACGGTGCCTCTTCCGATGGGCGACGCCGCGCGCGGCCGGGAGCTGTTTCGGTCGCAGGGCTGTCTCACCTGTCACGGCCTGGGCGGAAGCGGAGGCAGGAGCGCCCCGGATCTAAGCGCACACGGCGGACGTGGTTTCTCTCCGGCCGGGATGACCGCCCTGCTGTGGAACCACGCTCCCAGGATGTGGGCGGCCATGGCCAAACGGGGTGTGGCCTCGCCCCAGATGAGCGAGCAGCAGGCGGCCGACCTGTTCGCGTACTTCTACGCCGCGCGGTACTTCGACCGGCCCGGTGACCGCCGGCGGGGAGGCGACCTGTTCAACTCGTACCGGTGCACCGACTGCCACGGGGGCTCCACCGCGGGGCCCGGTGGCGCGCCACCAGCGAGTGCCTGGCCGTCTCTGGGCGACCCCATCGCCCTGGCACAACAGATGTGGAACCACGCCGCCGGGATGAGCCAGGCCATGGCGAAGCAGGGCATCCCGCATCCGGAATTGATGGCTGAGGACTTGCTGGACCTCATGGCCTATGTGGGGCGGCTCTCTCGGGCCGCGCCTCAGATGCCTAAGCCGGGCGTGGGCTCCGCCGCGAGCGGGGAGAGGATCTTCAGCTCGAAAGGTTGCGCCGGTTGCCACACCGGCGGTCCGGAGACACCCACGTGGCGCACCCGCTTCAGCCTGACCGACTTCGCCGCGTCGCTGTGGAACCATGCTCCGAAGATGCCAGGAAGCCGTCCCGCACTCAGCTACGAGGAGATGCGCGACTTGGTCGCCTATCTCGGCGCCTTGCAGTACTTCGAGGAACGCGGCAACCTGGACCGCGGAGAGCAGGTCTTCGCTAAGAAGAAGTGCGCGGCCTGCCACGGCCAGGCGGCCGACCGCGCTCCGGACCTTTCGGACCAGGCCGGGCGCATGTCCTCTCCCGGCATGACGGCGGCCGTGTGGAAGCATGATCCACGGATGCTGGAACAGATGCGGCGCCAGAGAATCGCCTGGCCCCGCTTCACCGCGACGGAGATGGCGGATTTGACCGCCTTCCTGCACGGTCCCCGCCTCAAGCGGCGCTGAGGCTGACCGTGGGTTGATGGTCCGAGGTCCCACGCGATGTGGCTCGGACAGCGGTGGACCTCCCTGCTGTTGCAGTTTGCCGGGACCTGGTATAGGATTAGAAGTCGTGACCGCGCCGAAGTGTGGCAGTCTAAGCCTATGAAACGGCTGCTCTTAGAGGTAGTCCGGCAGGTACGGCGAGAATCCGCCGACGGTGAGGCTAGGGTGGCCTGATGCGCGCACTGTTGTTTGATGTCACCAGGTGCCTGGGGTGCGACGCCTGCACCGCGGCCTGCTGTGAAGCCAACGGTTTGCCGGAGCCAAAGGCCGAGGACCTGTGCGATCGCCAGTTCACGGTGCTGAGGAAGGCGGCCGGCCAGGGCGGAGACCTGAACTGCCGGCGCATGTGCATGCACTGTCTGGAGCCGGCGTGTGTTTCAGCCTGCCCCGTGGGCTCGCTGCGCAAGACGGCGGCGGGCCCGGTGGTCTACGACGCGGACACCTGCATGGGCTGCCGCTACTGCATGCAGGCTTGTCCTTTCCAGGTGCCGCGTTACGAATGGACCTCGCCGGCGCCGCGCGTGCGCAAGTGCAGCTTCTGCTCCGATCGGCTGGCGGAGGGCAAGCCCAACGCCTGCGCCGAGGCTTGCCCGGCGGAGGCCAGCATATGCGGCGAGCGCGGGCAATTGCTCAAGGAGGCTCGGGCGCGGCTGGCCGCCCAGCCCGGCGGGTACGTACCCAAGATCTACGGCGAGCACGAGGTTGGCGGAACGTCGGTTCTGGTGCTGTCGCCGGTCCCCTTCGGCCAGCTCGGCTTGCCGGAAGGGCTACCGGGCGAGCCGCTGCCGGCATTGACCCACGCCGCGCTGGCGGCGGTGCCGACAGTGGCCGGAGGAAGCGCCGTGCTGCTGACGGCCCTGTGGTGGCTCACCGGGCGCAAGGCCCGGGTGGCGCGCGCCGAACGTTCGCGGTTCTCGGGCGGGGAAAGCCGCCCGTGAATAGCTTTCGGCGTCTCTTCTGGCGGGTTTTGGCGCTGGCCATCCTGGGTGCGGGTGGATATGCCACCTGGCTGCGCTTTACCCAGGGACTCGGCGCCGCCACCAATCTGTCCGACCAGGTCCCCTGGGGGCTTTGGATCGGCTTCGACGTGCTGTGCGGAGTGGGTCTGGCCGCGGGCGGGTTCGCCATCACCACGGCGGTCTACGTCCTGCACCTGGAGCGGCTGCGGCCGCTGGTGCGGCCCGCCGTGCTCACCGCCTTCCTGGGCTACCTGCTGGTGATCCTGGCGCTGATGTACGACTTGGGCAGGCCGTGGAACATCTGGCGCGCGGTGGTGCTGTGGAACCCGCGCTCGGTGATGTTCGAGGTGGCCTGGTGCGTCATGCTCTACACCACGGTGCTGGCTCTGGAGTTCTCGCCCATGCTGTTTGAGCGGCTCGGCTGGCGCCGGCCCATCCGGGTGGTCCAGGCCATGCTCGTTCCGCTGACCGGCCTGGGCTTCATCCTCTCGACGCTGCACCAGTCCTCGCTGGGCAGCCTGTATCTGATCGTTCCCACCAAGCTGCACCCGTTGTGGTACTCCTCGTTTCTGCCGGTGCATTTCTGGCTGTCGGCGCTGGCGGCCGGGCTGGCCATGGTGATCCTGGAGAGCGGCCTGAGCGCGCGCTCCTTCGGGCGGGCTCTCGAGTTCCACTTGTTGCAGGGGCTGGCCAAGACCATGGCCGTCTTTCTCGGCGTGTTCCTGTGCCTGCGCTGGTGGGATCTGGCGGCGCGGGGCGCGCTGGCCTCCGCCTGGCGCCTCTCTGGTCCGGGCAGCCTGGAAGCATGGATGTTCTGGCTGGAGACGGGGCTGCTGGGGTTGCCGGTGCTGCTGCTGTTGCCGAACCGGTGGCCGCGCAGTCCGCGGGCGGTTTTCGCCGCCGCCGTCCTGGTCGTGGGCGGTTTTCTGGCGCACCGGCTCAACGTCTCGACCACCGGCCTGGCGGCCTCGGCCGGGGTGCGCTATGTGCCCTCCTGGAGCGAAATCGCGGTCACCCTGATGGTAGTGGTGGTGGGCCTGATCGCCTTCCGCCTGGCCGCGCGATACTTGCCGGTGTTCCAGGTGGCGGGGGAGGGGAAGGAGCCGCGCCCCGCGTCGCATGCGTAGTCTCAGCGGGAAGCTGATGGCGGGCCTGGCGGCGGGCCTGGCGCTGGTTCATCACGAGCGGCGCATGCGGACGCAAGTGGCGGTCTCAGCGGCGCTGATGCTGGCTATCACCGCTCTGCTGGTGTGGGGACTGGTGAGCCGTCCCATCCGGCGGCTGACCACGGGAGTGCGGGTGCTGGCCTCGCGGAACCTGGGCTATCGCTTCGGGCTGCGGCGCCGCGACGAGATCGGGGAGCTGGCCGCCGCTTTCGACAACATGGCGCAGGAGCTGGAAACCGCCAGCCACACCCTGGAGGAGCGCATCCGGCTGAAGACCCGCGAACTGGAGGCTGCCCAGGAGAGCCTGATACACTCCGAGAGACTGGCCTCGTTGGGCGAGATGGCGGCGGCCGTGGCGCACGAGCTGAACAACCCTCTGGCCGGTATTCACACTTACGCCCGGCTGCTGGAGAAGAAGCTGGATCCGACCGGTCCGGCGCACCAGTGGGTGCGCACCATCGGGCACGAGAGCAGGCGCTGCGGGGAGATCGTCAACAACCTGCTGGTTTTCGCGCGCCGGCACCCCACCGCCATGGCGCGGGCGGAGGCCTCCTCCATCGTCGAGCGGACGCTGGCGGTGGTGCGGCACCGGCTTGAGCTGAGCTCTGCCGAGCTGAGCGTGGAGCTGCCCGAGCTGCCCGCCATCTACTGCGATGCCTCGCAGATCCAGCAGGTGCTGCTGGCCATCCTGGTGAACGCCCTGGACGCCCTGGCGGGCGGCGGGACGCGCCCCGCGCGGGTGCGCATCACTGCCGCGCTGGCGGACCGCGGCCGGGTGGACCTGGCCATCTCCAACAACGGTCCCCCCATCCCGAAAGATGTGCTGCCGCACGTTTTCGATCCCTTCTACAGCACCAAGCACGCCGCCTCGGGAGTGGGGCTGGGCCTGGCCGTGGCCTACGGTATTGTCAAGCGCCATGGCGGGGAGATCCGGGCGGAAAGCGCGGAGCAGACGACGTTCCACGTGCTGCTGCCAGTGGACGGCCCCGAGGCGCCGCCCGCCGTCACGGAGAACAGCGATGTCGCCTGAGAAGCTGTCCATCTTGATCGTGGATGACGAGCAGGTGGTCCGGGATTCCCTGACCCAGTGGTTCATCGGGGAAGGCTACGAGGTAGAGACCTGCGCCAGCGCCGCCGAGGCGCTCGCGCGGCTGGCCAGCCGGGAGATCGACCTGGTGATCGCCGACATCCGCATGCCCGGCATCGACGGCATGGAACTGCTGGAGAAGATCAAGACCCAGCAGCTCGAAACGGCCGTGATCATGATGACCGGCTACGCCTCGGTGGAAACCGCCGTGCGCGCCCTCAAGCACGGCGCCTTCGACTACGTCACCAAGCCCTTCGATCCGGAGGACCTGTCGGTGGCGGTGCGCAACGCCCTCCAGCAGCGCCGGCTGAAGCTGGAAAACCGCGTGCTGCGCCAGCGGATCGAGGACCGCCACGCGCTGGACGATCTGGTCGGCCAGAGCGCCCCCATGCGCCACTTGCGCGAAGAGATCGGGACCGCGGCGGGCGTGGATTCAGCGGTGCTCATCCAGGGCGAGAGAGGCGCCGGCAGGGAACTGGCGGCCCGCACCATTCACCGTCTCGGCCCGCGCCGCTACAACCACCTGCTGGTGGTGCACTGCGGCTCGCTCACCGACGCCCTCATGGAAAGCGAGCTGTTCGGCCACGAGAAGGGCGCCATCGCGGGCGCGCAGTTCCGCAAGAAGGGCAAGTTCGAAGCCGCCCTGGGCGGCACTGTGTTCCTGGATGAGATCGCCGACACCAGTCTGAAGACCCAGGCCGACCTGCTGCGGGTGATGCAGGAACGCCAGATCACGCGCGTGGGCGGAATCCAGCCGATCCCGGTGGACTCCCGGGTCATCGCCGCTACCAGCCGCAACCTGGCCGAGCTGATCAAGGCGGGCCGTTTCCGCTCCGACCTCTACTATCGGCTGAGCGTGCTCAACATCCAGGTGCCGCCGCTGCGGGACCGCCACGGAGATGTGCCTCTGCTGGCGGCCCATTTCCTGGAGAGGTTCAGCCAGCAGATGAACCGCCGGTTCACCGGACTGGACCGCGCCGCTGTGGATCTGCTGGTTTCGCACCACTGGCCAGGCAACGTGCGGGAGCTGGAGAACGTCATCGAGCGGGCCGCGGTGGTGGGGCGCGAGCCGGTTATCCGTGCCCAGGACCTGGCGGTTACCCGGCCGCCCGAGGCGGCCGACGACCTGCGCATCGAGAACGTCGAGCGCCGCCACATCGTCCGCGTGCTGGAGAGCTTCGGCTGGAACCAGACCCAGTCCGCCCGGGCGCTGGGCATCGACCGGGTGACCTTGTACCACAAGATCCGGCGCTACAACCTCAAGCCCCCCGGCAAGGTTACGCGGGCGTGAGCCATCCCCTCCTGCCGGGGCGCTCTTCTACCCGGCCCGCCGCAACCGCTCGGCCGCCCGGGCGAAGGTGTCGTAAAGCACCGGCACCACAAACAGCCGCAGCAGCACCGCGAAGAAGAAGCCGCCGATGTAGACCACTGCCAGAGGCTTGTGCAACTCGGCCCCCGTGCCGGTGGAGAGGACCAGCGGCAGCACTCCCACGATCATCACCAGGTCGGTGATGAAGATGGGCCGGAACTTCACCATGGCCCCCTCGATCACGGCCTCGCGCAGGGCCATCCCTTTCTTGCGCAGGTCGTTGATCTTGGCCACCAGGATGATGTCGTTCTGCGCGCAGATGCCGAACAGTGCGATCAGGCCGATGGTCGAGGAAACGTTGACCGTCTGCCCGGCGAACAGCAGCCCCAGTATGCCGCCCACCAGGGTGGAAGGGATGTTGAAGATGACCAGAAGCGCCTGCCAGATCGACCCGAAGGACGAAAACAGCACGACGAAGATGATCAGCAGGACGATCAGCATGACCGTGCCGAGGTGCCGCAGGGCGCGTTCCTGGCTCTCATACTGGCCGCCGAAGCTCACGTGATAGCCCGCGGGCAGAACCACGCGCTGGTCGATTCTCCGCTGGGCCTCCTCCACGAATCCTCCGATATCCCGCCGCACCACGTTGCACATGATAATCTTCCGGCGCATCAGGTTCTCCCGAAAGATGGTTTGCGGCCCCGCGCTGCGCTGCATCTCGGCGAGTTCGGAAAGAGGAATCCGCTGCCCGTTGGGGGCGTCGATGAGCAGGTTGCGGATGGCCTCCTCGCTGTTGCGGTAGTCTTCCCGCAGCCGGATCAATAGGGAAGTGACACGCTCCTGCTCGTA
>VFZS01000299.1 GCA_016871095.1 Acidobacteriota bacterium | reverse complement strand
CATTTGCCCCGCCGATCGGTCTTGGCCGTGAGCTGGAGGATGGCAATGGGGCTGCCGCCGGTGTTGAAACCGTGGCCTGGTTGCAGGACGTAACTGTATTGGATCGAGCTGGCGGGGATGCCGTCGTGGGCGGGAAAGTCGATCTGGGTCAACCGGCCGAGGTTGTCTCGCGTGAAGGTGCGGGTGAAGTTCAGCGGGTCGGTGTGGGTTCGGACATAGCCGTTGAGCCAGGTGAACGATTGGTTTCTGGTGACGGGTTGGTCGGCGATGCTCGAGAGGTAGCCTGCGTAACCGCCGCAGGAGGCGTTGTACGTGTAGGTTCGGGTCAGCCCGGCGGCGGTTTGCCAGCTTTGGAGCCGGCCGTAGCCGTCGTAATTCAGGGTATCGGTGTACGACGTTGAAGCGTCAGGGTAGCGCGTGGCGGTAAGCACTTGGTGGCGGCCGTTGTAGGTGTAGGAGGCGACGAGTTCGTTGCCCGGTCGCCAGACGTAGGTGAGATCACGGCCGCTGGCGTCATAGGCGTAGGTGTAGGTGCGGGTCGGGGCGGGGTTGCCGCTGGCGTAGGTGGTGGTGACGCTGGTGGGCAGGCCCCAGCCGTTGCGCTGGTAGGACTCGTACCAAGTCGAGCTGTCGGGCAACCGGCGCGCCACCAGCGAGGGGAGAATCTGTGTGCCGCGGGAACAAGGATCTTGCTGGCTCTTCCCAGCGTAATCGAACCAGGTGATTTGCCCGAGAATGGTGCCCGCGCTGTCCGGGCTCGGGGCGACCTCGAGGGAGACGGCGAAGTCGGGCGTGCCCGCGTGGTGAGCGAGCCAATGGCGCATGCGGGCCTTGGTGAAATGGTTGGTGGTCATCTGGGTGAGGTCGGTGGGAACGCCCGCGCTCTGTTTCTGATCCCAGCGGAAGCTGTTGAACCCATTGGCCCAGTTGTCCAGCAGAGTGCCGGACGGCAGGTTGTCGGGAACTAAGCTGCTGGGGAAGGAGGCCGGGAGCCAAGGGGCACCGCCCTGGTCGCCCGGGGTGTACGAGCAATTGCTGAGGAAGACCTGCATCTGGCGCCCGCCGTTGGGCTCATTAACGATCGCGTAGCGCCAGCCGACATTGGGGTCCTGATACCACTGGTGAGTGAAGGTGGTGGTCCCGTAAGGCGTGGTGAGGGTTTGGGGCCAGCCCTCGAGGGTGTAGGTGAGGGTGCTGATCAGGTTGGCCGCATCGCGGATCGTCTCGAGGTGAGGCGTGCCCCAGGCGTCTTCGGCGTACGTGAACTGCGCGTAGCGCCCGAAGCGGTCGGTCACCTTCCAGACCAGGTTGTCGTACCACGTGGTGTGCGTGTACTCCAAGGTAAAGAGGTCTTCCCCGTTGTGGTCCGTGACAGTGTTCAACCGCAGGGCTGGCATCCAAAACTCGTCCACCACCTCGATGTAATTGTAATGGGTGACAAAACCGCGAGTATCGGCCGACTGAGTCATGTACAGATGGTCCGTCTGCCATTCCCGATCGTACTTGAACCAGCGGCCGTCCGGAAGATCGAGCCGGTAGCCGGTCACCGTCTGCTCGGTGAAGAGGGCGGTCAGGCGGGCGTTGAGGAAATAGTCGGTGGCTACCGTCTGGCCCTGGGGGAACTCGAAATGGAGGCTGCCACCGCCGGGCATGTAGACGTCAACGTATAGTAAGATTTGGTAGGCTACATAATACCGGTTGTCCACATATGAGAGCCAGTGGCAGTTCCAGCCGGGGCCAAAGTTGAAGACATCGATCCAGCGGAAGCTGAACTCGTCGCGTTGTTTGAAGGAGATGCGCGGCCCAACGCCTTTGCCGTAAGCGGGCTGGCAACGGAGGGGCATGTCGTGCAGCCAGAGGTTGTTGTTGGGCTCGCTGACCCACCACCGCGGCATGCCCATGGGATCCTCTCCCGCAGCCGCACAATCACCCCCCGAGCAGCCTGAGAGTGGATCCAGGCCGGCCTCCGCCTCAGCATCGACAGCGCCGGGCCCGCCGGCGCCCCCGGCCCCAACGCCCGCCGCGGCCCCCGCCCCACCGCGTGTGCTGCAGCACTCGTCGGGGCAGAAGTCGCACTCCCATTGGTCCATGAAGCCGGCGAAGATCCCGCCTCCGCCACCCGAGCGGCCCAGGGTCGTGCTGAGTTCCTCGGGCGAGAGCCGGCGCCATCCGGGCGGCACCGCCGAGGCGGGCAGTAAGAAGCGGCCACTGGCTTCGGCGTTGAGCACCTCCGGCCGGAAATGCCGCTCGCCCCAGAGGGGGTCGTAGGCGCGCAGCAGGCCGTTCTCCCACGCCAGCAGGGCAATGTAGTGGCCCTGATGGAGATGGATCACCCCCGGCACGGGCAGGGCGTCGGATTGCTCGGGCCGCTGAACCCCGGTCATGGGCCACCCTTCGGCTTGGGCCAGCCCGCTCAAGGCCCTTAAAGAACACCCCTCGAAGAGGTTCTTCTCCTCATACAACCCATCCGCGCTACGGGCGCTCAGGCCGCGGCCTCGCACCCTGAGGGTTAGCTCGTGGAGGACCCGCCAGCCGCACCGGTATGTGGCTGACGGTGTACGGCACAAGATCCCGTAGAATTCGCGGTTCAGAATGTACTTCTGCTCGAGGGGACCGGCGTCCAAATGGCGGTCGCCGGCCTCGGCGAAGATCGCGCTGAGCTCATCCAGCCGACCCAGGCCCACCAACAGCCGCGTCCAGTGGGCCAGGGCGTAGTCCGCCACCTGTTTGCCGGGCCCGGAAGTTTGGTGTTTGGTGGCGTCCCAGGCCTGCTCCCAGTGACTCAAGGCGCTGGTGTAAAGCCCCTCGTCAAACGCGCGGCGGCCCAGGTACAGGTGCAGTGAAGGCGTCCAGGCGGAGGCGGGGTTCTCCTTGGCAAAGGCCTCGAGGACATCAGCGATCTCGAGCGGGTCGGTGTCCCAAGAGCGGTCAATCGCGAGCCGCAGCAGGACGGCCTCCTGCTGGGCGGTAGCGCTTGGCGCGACGGCCACCAGAGGGCGGTGGAAAAACCGCGGTCCTGGGAGCATCAGTCGTGCTGAGTCAGCGCGGGGGGGGGGGGCGGCGACTGGGCGCAGGTCGCCTCCAAGAACAAGGCTGGCAATACCAGCAGCAGTGCACGACCGGGTTTGGCGAGTCGCTGAAAAAGTGCAGGGTGGGTCCGTCGTCCGGTGGAATAGTCCGTTGTTTACATACGTTCGCTCCTGTTGGCGAAAGCTGGCTATGACTCTACTTCTCCTAAAACCTTGTGTGGCCCATACGCCTTGATCTTATGGAAGTCAAGCCCTTTTAAAAAGAAGTTGCCGGGGGCGTTGCCGCTCGCCATCTTCGCGGACACCATGCAGCGATCAGGGAGCAACCGGTGTCGGCTTGGGCCGGCCCTCGAACGGGACTTCCCGTCTTCACGGGGGAATTGCCGCGGAGGGTTCGCGCGTTTGGCGATGCTTGCTTGCGTGCCGCTCGTGGGGTGTTTTGGGGGGGCCAACCCGGCTTGGTTGGCCCCTTGTGCCCTGGTGGCCCGCCCGGGCTCCTCGCTGGTGTATGGCGCGGGGGCGCGTGGCGGGGTGGTGGTGGTCCTCGACCTGGAGGCGGGCAGGATCGAGTCCCAGTTCGCCATCGCCGGTAGGCCGACGGGTTTGGCGTGGGCAGACGCGCCGCGCCGGCTCGTGGTGACCGTCAGCGGACCGGTGGACGCCGTGGCGGTTTACGCGCCAGACGATGGCCAAGGGATTGCGACTTGGCCTGCGGGCCACGGCGTGTGCAGCCCGGTGTTCAGCCGGGCCAAGAAGCGCCTTTACACCTGCAACCGGTTCGACAACGAAGTGTGCGCCTACGACCTCTCGACCGGGCGCAAAGTGAGCTGTATTGCGACGTTGCGCCAGCCCATTGCTGCAGCGCTTTCGCCGGATGAACGCGTGCTGGTGGTGGCGAGGCATTTGCCGGAGGGGACGGCCAACGCGCTGGTGGTGGCGGCGGGGGTAACGTTGATTGACACCGAATCCGAGCGGGTTCGCGCCCAGGTTCGGCTGCCCAGTGGGAGCACGGGCCTGCAAGGGCTGGCGATCTCGCCGGATGGCAAGTGGTGCGCGGTCCCTCACAACCTGGGGCGGTTTCAAGTGCCAACAGTCCAGGTCGAGTACGGTTGGATGAATGCCAGTGCGCTGAGCTTGATTGCGCTTGAGGACAGTCGGTTGGTTGGGACGCTTCTGCTGGACGAGCCCCGGCGGGGTGCGGCGAACCCCTGGGCAGCAGGGTGGAGTCCGGATGGGGCGGTGCTCGGCCTCACCCACGCGGGCACACACGAGATCAGTCTCATCGCTATGGCTGAGCTGAGCCGCCGGTTAGCCGATCAGGCCCAGGGCGAGTTGATCGGCGATCTGGAGTTCCTGCGGGGCATCCGGACCCGCGTCGCTCTGCCGGGCAACGGTCCCCGAGCGTTGGCGATGGCGGGGCAGAAGGCGTATGTGGCCGAGTTCTTCTCCGATACCGTGAGGGCGATCGACCTGCCGACACGATCGGTGGTGGCCAGCTTCTCGTTGGGTCCTGGCGCTGGCAGCACGGAGGCAAGCCGCGGAGAACAGTTGTTCCACGATGCGACGATTGGCCATCAGGGCTGGCAGAGCTGTGCTTCGTGCCATCCGGAGGGCCGGGCCGATGGTCTCAACTGGGACCTGGTCAATGACGGGCTGGGCAATCCCAAGAACACGAAGAGCCTGCTGTTGAGCCACCAGACGCCGCCGGCCATGAGCTCCGGTGTGCGCGCCACGGCCGAGGAGGCGGTGCGGTCAGGGCTGCGCCACATTCTCTTCGCAGCTCCGTCAGAGCGCAACGCCCGGGCGATCGAGACGTATTTGTCCGGGTTGCGCCCGATGCCTAGTCCGCACTTGATCGAGGGCGACCTGAGTCCAAGTGCGCGGCGGGGCAAGGCCCTGTTCGAGGATGCGGAGGTGGGATGCAGTGGCTGTCATCCGGCACCGCTCTTCAGCGATCTGAAGTTGCACGATGTTGGCACCGGGCGTGCCAGGAGGTCTGGGGGGCTGCGCTTGGACACACCCACGCTGATCGAGAGTTGGCGCACGGGGCCCTATCTGCACGATGGGTCGGCCGTGACGTTGATCGAGGTGTTGACGAGCGGCAATCCCAACGATGGACACGGCAAGACCTCCCACCTGACACCGGGTGCGATGGAGGATCTGTCGGCCTATGTACTGTCCCTCTGAGCCGGGTCGGCGGCCCAGCGGGGCCGACGACCTTCGCCTCGCAAGGCGCCGGCTGGTTGGACCCGCATCGAGGGCGCAACCCTTATCGTGGGGCACCCTCAGGCCCGCGGCGCCAGCACAAACGGGATGCTTCTCGACGGTGGTACCCTTCGACTGCTCAAGCCGCTGCTGCCGGGGATGAGCTCCCCAGCGCTGTTGTCGTCTTTGGCGGTGAAGACCACGGGCCGGCACGGCCCGGTACGACAGTCCACCGTGCCATAGGCCAGGGCCAGCCAGGGCAGCCCGGAGGGGTTGTCGATGCGGAACTGGATGACGGCGTTCCCTTCGAAGGTGGTTTGGCCATAGAGACACACCCGGCCGGTCACGAGGTAGGTGGTGTCGCCTTTGAAGGTGAAGTCCGTCTGACCGGTCACCAACTCGTAGTCGAGCACCAGACCGGGGGAGTGATCCGTGTCGGACCGTGCGGCGGCGAGCGCGGCCGTGGGCGCGGTGGTGGGTATGGGTTGTTCCGGAGCCGGATCGGAGTGGCTGGAATTGGCCAGCAAGAGCGCGGCGCGTTGATTCCAGTCCAGGCTGGGTCGGTCAACGGTGGGCTCGTCGAGGGGGTCGTTCTCGGCACGGGCGACCACGCGGCACGATGGCAAGCGGCGCTGGGCCGAGGCCATGCGCCGGGTCGATTCGGTGGCGGATGTCGTCCGGGCGTGCTTCGGCAGGCCTTCGGCCAGAGCCGAAACGCTGGGCCAGTGGACTTGTTCGAAGAGGATCTTGCGCCGGTCGATGACCTGCCAGCGCCTGCCGATTTTATTCTGCCAGTGTTATAGTAGTTGACACCAGATCTAGGATTTAGGACTTGGAGTTCGCAGGGGACTGTCCGCGCAGGGTTCGGCGAGGAGAGTCTCCTGAACCCCAGTGAGCTTTGCGGGTCCAAGTCTGCGCGCCGAGGGTAGGCTCGCTGGGCGTCTCGCTGGCGAGCGGGAATGATCTTCGGGCGTAGCGGCGAACTGGGGTTCGCCGCTGTTTGCATTCGTCTCGAGAATGGCGGCGCTCGCCAGATCGCCGCTACGGACCGCGAGGCTCCTCTGAGGCTTGGACCATCGGCGAAGCGACCTACCTGCGGAGTCGGAAGAAGCCCTTGGCTTCGGCTAGGTCGAGCGTCACGCTGTTGGCTCCGACGCCGGGGACGGGTATCCAGGCCGGGGAATCGAGTCGCGGCGTCTGTTCGAGGCTGTAGCCGGTGAACGCTGTGTTCCAATACAGCCGCGCCTGCTTCGCCAAGAGCTCGACCCGCAACCGTGGACGTGGTTCTTCGCTAGCGGCAATCTCGGTGTTGGGATCGGGATGAAGTGCGTGTGCCTGCCATCGAACATACGTGAAGAAGCCGTCTGGGCGTATCACAGGCCCTGGAAAGACCAACTGCACCCACCCTAAGTGCGAGGCATTCTCTCGCGAAATGCGAAAACCGAAGTAGCCGTTGGTGCGGCTCTCGGCTATGGAAAAATAACCGGGCTCGCCGTACTCGGCACAGAGCCCCTCCGCGCAGGGGCTATGGAAGATGGTGCGACTGGTCCACCCCAAACCCTGGGCATTCCGAACGATGTGCGCCGCCGGCGGATCCCAGGCCCAGCTCTCGCAGGTGGGACACTCCGGTTGCGGGTTGACCTGGATCGCCTGCCCAGGCTCCAGTAGCATTCGGGGCTTGC
>VFZS01000298.1 GCA_016871095.1 Acidobacteriota bacterium | reverse complement strand
AAGCGAACCGAGGAGCGCTTCCGGCGGCGGCCGGAGTCATCTCGGCGAGCGCAGCAGCCGCAGCCGCCTCTAGCGTGAGTGATCCAGCTTTCAGCCCGACGATCCAGGGGAGCGGAACGGATGCCGGCGGCCGTGCCAGAATATTATCCAGCCCACGGGCGTACAAGCGCACCCGGTCGGCGGGTCGTGCGCCCGGAGCGGGTAACAGCGGCGCCCAGCTCAGCACCGCCGAACGCGGGATCCCAGGGGCGTGAGTGAAAGCCCAGGCCGCGACCCGGAAACCCGGCGCCGGGTTCTCGCGCAGGCCAGCCGGCGCGGAATACGCCTCTCCCGCACCCAGCTCGGCCAGGCCGCCCGAGTCCAGCGCGCGGCGGAGGCGCATGGCCGCCCAGCCGACATAGAGCGGCCTGCCGATCGGAAAACCCGGCGCAGGGGCCAGACGCGGTCCCGGCCCGGTGGCCGTGGCCCGAACG
Source organism: Acidobacteriota bacterium (assembly GCA_016871095.1). GTDB lineage: Bacteria > Acidobacteriota > Terriglobia > Bryobacterales > Bryobacteraceae > VFZS01. The sequence goes on along the minus strand of VFZS01000298.1, from coordinate 6,465 downwards.
CCCGGGGCCGGCATGTCTCGGAGCGAGGCCGATCCCAGTGGCTGCTGCCTGAGGTAGAGGTCCACGCGGGGGAGGTCCGCAGCCGGTGGACGCCACTGCGGCAGCGGCCCGCGGGCCGGAGAGGCCCCTGATCCGAGAGCTTCCGGGACCCACACCAGCACCGGCTCATCCACGGCGGGTGGCGCCGCAACCCGATCCGCATCCACATCGAGGGGCCGCAATCGCCCGGCCCACGACGGATGTGAGCTGACGCCCCAGCCCGGCTGATGCGGCGCCCACCCCGCGCCGGAGGCCGCACGGGCGGGTACCTCGAACGGCAGCAGCGCCTCCAGATCCGCGCGGCAGCCGCGCGGCAGCCGGAGCGCAACACCGCACTCCCGGACGGGTAGCCCGGGGACTGCGACGGCGGGCGCGCACGCAAGAACGTGTGCCAGGCTGGGGACGCTGGCGGCGGAAGAAATCGAGAGTCCGGCCGGCAGGAACATCTCCGCCGCGGCCGGAAGACGTTTCCGGGGCACAAACGCCGACTCAGAAGGCGGCAGCGCCGCTGCGGGCCTGGAAAAGGCGTGGGTGGCGACGGCGAGGGCCGGCGGCAGGGGACGCGGCTTCGGCACGGCCAGCGGGAGTGCCTCGCGCGCACCCGGCGGCACGGCCTCGCGGGTCTGCCCCGTCTCGAAACCAACCGTAGCCAACCGCCAGCCAGCCCGGGGCTGCAGCTCCACCTTCGTGAGGCTTGGCGGTACACTCCATCCGTCCGCCTTCAGCACGGCGACCCGAGGCCGCGCCAGCGTCAGCAGGTCGAAGGCGCCCCAGATGCACCCGCCGAGACTGGCCACGGGGCTGTAGCTCCACAGCGGTGGGGTTGTGACGCTGCTCGACACCAGCATGGCCCCGGCCAAGCGAGTCTCCACCGGCGGCGGACCATGCAGCGGTGGGCCACTGCCTAGAGCAGAGGCCGAAGGCAGTCCGCAACGGCGCGCCATCGCGGGCAGGCGCGGCTCGAAGAGGGCTGGCGCTGTGGTGGTGGCTTCCAGGAGCATGGCGCCCACGCGAGCGGGGAGCCACGGCCCGGCCGCGCACATGGAGAGCAAGCCGCTTGGCGGCGGGACCCTCCACGGTGACACCGCGTCTCCCAGGCCGGCCGGACACGGCGCCCACACGGGCGCACTCAGGCTGGCTGCCCCCTCGCCCAAGAGCTGGGCGGCCGGCGCCGGGACAAGAGCCCCAGTAGTCGAGCCGAAAGCCAGCTTGGTCGGGATGTCAAGCAGTTGCTGACATGAGCTCCGCCCCGTCGGCAGTACAAACCTCGGCGACGGGAAAAGGACCCGGCCAGCGGGAAGGCAGGCGTCACACGAGACCCTCGCATGTCCCACACTCTCGGCCGCCTCAGCCTCCCAGGCCCGCGCCGGAGGCTGCTCCCCAAAGCCGCACGTGTGCGCCGCGGAAGTACGCCCCAGGCCTTGCATCCATTGCGGGCGCAACGGAGCGGGGCGCAGGAAAGCGCCTCCCCTTGCGCTGGTGATCCGCCTGGGCTGAAGCGTCCGCACAGGCTTCGGCGCCCCATAAGGTCTCGGCAGCCCCGCCGACAAGCCCGTCTGAAGCGAGGCAGGCGGTGTTCCCGGAAGATGCATCCCGGCGGCCGGGGGGTCGAAGTAAGCATGCCAAGTCAACTGCGCCACGACCGGAACCGCCGCCACGCGCTCCTCCAGCCAATCGGCCAAGGGCGGCAGAGTCTCCCTCGGCTCCTCGACCGCTACAGGACCACGCGGGCGCTTGCGCCTAGGGGTAGCCGCGGCCAGGTGGTCGCGGGTTTCCACCAGCCGGGTCAGCGCCATGCGGGTTAGATCGTGGTACTTGTTGCGGTGGTCTTCGGAACAGAAGTCCGCGTCGGCGAGACGCCTCACCAACGAGATCTGTTTTCCGCAATAAAAGCAGGGCATTCCCTAGGTGGTTTCCCTCGCTCAATTATAGGGGGCTTGCCCTTATTTTTCTACAGGTTTCTGCCGATTCACGGTACCCCTTGGCTAACGAGAGGGGGTGGATTACGACTAGTTGGACCATGGGGCAGCTTACGCTAGTTAACTCATCGGGTGCATATAATGGGATGTGAGGAGCGGCCGGCCCCGTTGGCCCCAGGGGGGTATGCGCGTGGCGACGGCCTCGGCTGGAGTGAGATGGCACTTATCGCGGGCTTGGCGGTGGTGGCGCTGCTGGGAGTCTGGGCACTGATCTTGCGGCGGTCCCCATGAATCTGGAGAACGTGCAGGGAGCGCTCGTCAACGTGGGTCTGTTCTGGATGCTGACCACGCCGCACGAGTTTGCCCATGCCTGGGCGGCCAGCCGCCTGGGAGACGACACGGCGCGCCGGATGGGCCGACTGACGTTGAACCCGCTGGCCCACGCCGACCGGCTGGGAACCGTGATCCTGCCGGCGGCGACCTCGCTGCTGGGGGGCGGTTTCGTGGGGTGGGGGAAGCCGGTGCCCACGGATCCCTCGCAACTACGGGGTGGGATGACGGGGCTGGCGGCGGTGGCGCTGGCCGGTCCCGCCAGCAACGTGGTGTTCGCGGCGCTGCTGGCCGCGTTGGCGGCGGCCATGGCGGGAAGCCACCCGGCGGTAGCGGATCTGGCCGTCCGAGGGGTCCTGTTGAGCCTGTACCTGGCAGTCTTCAACCTGTTGCCGGTACCGCCGCTGGACGGGTCCAAAGTGCTGCTGGCGGCTCGGTTCCCGGCGGGGGTGTATGAGGTCCTGGCCCGCCACGGGTTCCTGATACTGGTGGTGGCTATTCTGGCTACGCCGCTGGGCCGCTGGCTGTCGGGTCTCACCTGGAGCGGGACAATTCTACTGTTACGGCTGTTCGGCTGATGGGCAAATGAGGTATACACTTTGCGCCATGCTGCTGTTCGCTGCATTGCGGCACGCCGCAGCTCAACCCGCCGCCGACCTGGTCCTGTTGAATGGCAGGGTCTGGACTGGGGACAAGTCCCGCCCCCAGGCCCAGGCGGTCGCCTGTCGGCTCGGGCGAATCGTGGCCGTTGGCAGTACGGAGGAGATCCGCGCCTGGGTCGGAGCCGATGCCGAGGTGGTGGATCTGAAGGGCCAGCGGGTGGTCCCCGGCTTCCACGACGCCCATGTGCATTTCCTGACGGGCGGGATGCACCTGGCTGGCGTGCAGTTGCGCGATGCTAGGTCGCAGGCCGACTTTCGGAACCGCATTGCCCGGTTTGCATCCAGGCTGCCCCAGGGACGCTGGATCACCGGAGGCGACTGGGATCACGAGAACTGGACCCCAGCGGATCCTCCCACCCGCGAGTTGATCGACGCCGCCACGCCCGCTCACCCAGTGTTCGTAAACCGCCTGGACGGGCACATGGCGCTGGCCAACTCGCTGGCGCTGAACGCAGCGGGCATCAGCCGGGCCACGCCGGACCCGCCGGGCGGGGAGATCGTCCGGGATGCGCGCGGAGAGCCCACGGGGCTGTTGAAGGATGCCGCCATGGAAGCGGTCTACCGGGTGATCCCACCCGCCAGCCCCGAGGAGATCGATGCGGCGCTGCGGGCGGCCATGGGCTACGCCGCCGAGAACGGCGTCACCAGCGTACAGGACATGTCGGCCACGCCGGAGGCGCTGGCCGGCTATCAGCGGCTGCTGGAGCGCGGGGAGATGACGGTCCGGGTCTACGGCTACCAGCCGTTGGAGGGTTACCAGCGTCTGGCCGCCGTCGGAGTGCGCGCGGGCTTCGGCGGGGAGAAGCTCAAGATCGGCGGGATGAAGGCGTTCGCCGACGGCTCTCTTGGCTCGACCACGGCGCTGTTTTTCGAACCGTACTCGGACGCGCCCCACACCGCCGGGCTGCCCGCCCAGGACATGATCCCCGAGAGCAGGTTGCTGGAGCGGATCATGGGTGCGGACCGGGCCGGGCTGCAAGTGGCGGTGCACGCCATCGGTGACAAGGCCAACCACCTGGTGCTGGAGAGCAGGTTGCTGGAGCGGATCATGGGTGCGGACCGGGCCGGGCTGCAAGTGGCGGTGCACGCCATCGGTGACAAGGCCAACCACCTGGTGCTGGGGATGTTCGAGGAAGCGAGCAAGCGGAACGAGGCGCGGGACCGGCGCTTTCGCATCGAGCACGCCCAGCATTTGCGCCGGGAGGACATGGCGCGCTTCGGCCGCCTGCGGGTGATCGCCTCGATGCAGCCGTATCACGCCATTGACGACGGGCGCTGGGCTGAGAAGCGCATCGGGCCGGCGCGGGCGCGGGGCAGCTACGCCTTCCGCTCGTTGCTGGATGCCGGCGCGGTGCTGGCCTTCGGGTCCGACTGGTACGTTGCCCCCATGGAGCCACTGATGGGCATCTACGCCGCGGTGACCCGCCGCACGCTGGACGGGCAGCGTCCCGGGGGCTGGGTCCCGGAAGAGAAGGTCAGCGTCGAGGAGGCCCTGCGCGCTTATACCTACGGCTCGGCTTATGCGGCCTTCGAGGAGCGCATCAAGGGAATCATCGAGCCGGGCAAGCTGGCCGACCTGGCGGTGCTTTCGGAGGACATCCTGAGCATCGATCCGGCGGCCATCCGGCAGGCCCGTGTGGTGATGACGGTCTTCGACGGCCGGGTGATCCACCGGCGATAGAATCGGTCCCCTTACAGCGGAGTGGGCAGGGCCAGCGATGCCTTGGCCAGCGCCTTGGAAACCAGCGCCATGGCCTGGGATACGGGCATGCCGCGGGAGATCGAGATTTCCGTGATCAGCATGTGACGGGCCCGGTCCAGCATCTTCTTCTCGCGGAAGGACAAGGGCTTCTCGATCTGGAGCAGGAGCAGGCCCTTGAGGACCTCGGCGATCTGCAACAGGCCGCCCACCCGCATCTTCTCGGAGTTCTCCTTGAACCGGTTCTTCCAGTCCTGGCAGTGCTGGCACTGGCCGCCGGCCAGGAAAGCGAGCACCCGGGTCAGCTCGCCGTTGCGGGTGATCTTGCGGAGACCCACCTCCTGCACGTGCGAGAAGGGGACCATCACGGTCATGGAGGAGTACATCAGGCGCAGCAGGTAGAAGCGTTCCGGCTGGGTTCCGAAACAGCGGGTGCTGATGTTCTCAACCGTGCCGATTCCCTGATTGGGGTAGACTACCTTCTCGCCAATCTGGAAGACCATCCGGGGACCCTTGCACCCGCCAGAGGATGTCGGTTCTTAGCTGCGAACGTCGAAGATTGATATTAAGCTCAACGAATCTGAAAGTCAACAAAAAACGGCAGTCCTCCAGGAACTTCGCATGGAGGGGTGCGGGAGGGGGTGGAAAGGCGTGACAGCGGCGGTGGCGGCCAGCCGAGGGGACGCCGAGGAGATTCGCAGCCGCCTTTTTGGGCCGTGGAAGCCCCTCAGGGGCGGGGGCAGCGGTGAGCCAGGGAGCGCGGGGAGAGTGGTGCCCTGCGGCCACCGGCGGGGGGCCGAAAGCAGGGGCGGAGATCACCTCAGGAGGCGCCCGCCGGGACGGTGGGAGCACGGGCCGGAGGCTGCATTTGCCAGAGGGAGCGATGCAGTTGGCGAGCGACTTCGATGCGGGGCGTCTGGTAAAGCCGGACGATCTTGGAATGCAACAGAGTGAAGGCCGACGAGAGAGCGAAAGCCAGGCCCCGGATCAGCGTGACGGCGGCCAAGCCGCGGTTAGGCACGGGCGCCTGGGCGTAGAGGGAATCCAGCAGCAGGATGTCGAAGAAAGGGCTCCCGTAGAGTTCGGGCAACTGGGCCAGTAAGCGCCGGGCGGCGGTGTCCTCGCCCTCGCCGGGCTGGAGCCACTCCACCGCCAGAAAGGGCTTGACCGGGGCACTGACGATCTGGCACCCCACAGCGCGGTGGTAGTACTGGGTGCGCTCGACCGGCGGGCCGTCGTCGTCCAGGGTGGTGACGCGGCGCTGAAGACAGGACTCGCAGCACCGGCTGTAGCTGGAGAGCCCCTCGATGCCATCCAGGGCCGCCACGATGCGGCCCTGGAGGCGGCCCGCGTCGAAGGCCTTGTTACGCTTGAGGCAGCGGTTGACGGTGACCAGCATCTGCCGCAGCCCGTCCAGATCGAAGCTACACAGGCTGTAGCGGAGCACGTCGTCGCGGAAGGCCCGCTCCAGTCCCAGCCAGCTTCGTAGCGCGGGTTGGGCCAGTTCGGCTTCCAGTGGCTGGAAACTGGGCAGCCGGAAGACGAAGGCGTAGAAGACCGCCAGGAACACGCTCTGGGGGGAGAACTCGGGATCCTGGCGGGCGTCGCGCAACCGCTCGGCGGCGGTGCGGAAGGCGAAGACTTGGTTGAGGTAGCCGGCGAAGGAGGGCAGTTGGTGGGCGGGCTTGTCTTTCATTCTTATAGATGTAAGAGAGGCCCGACCAGCCCCGTCCTGCCGCGGCGTCCCATGGGTTATCTGTTCCGGGCGGGCCGACGCGCCCGCCGTAACAGCTCGCGGTTGATGGTGGAGATCGCT
>VFZS01000297.1 GCA_016871095.1 Acidobacteriota bacterium | reverse complement strand
CCCCCCGGCGTCCCATTCGCCCGTGCCGCAGCCTGGGGCTCCGCGTCAAACCCCGTGGCCGCCGCCTCCGGGCGGGACGGCCCTTCCGGCCAGGTGATCTTCGGCGTGCGATCGAACCCCGCGGTCTCCAGCCGGCGCATCGCCCAGCGCGCCTTCGGCGCTGCCGTGGCTTCCGGGAAAGCCGCGCCCGGCGGGGTCGTCACCGGGGGCGCGGGCGCCGCAGGAGTGGGCGGAAGTTGCGCCACAGGCGGGCGAGGGGCGGTAGTGATCACTACCGGCGGCGCCTCCACCGCAGTGACGCGCGCCGGCCGCCGCGCACTCACTAGCGGAGCACGGAACTCAGCACGCGCAGGCGGCTGCGGCAGGCGCACCGCCGGGACCCTCACGTTCGGTTGCGGCGACGGCTCCGGGGCACGCGGAGCCAGGAAGATCACGGCTGCGCGCCTCACGATGTCCCGGTTTGCCACCACCACCGGGCCCATGGTGGCCAGCACTCCCGCGCCTGCCAAGTGCACAACAAGACTGACCAGCAGGCTTCTCTGGCGCCCTGCCGAGGCGGGTCCCGTCAGGGGGAATCGGGGAGTGCAGTCTTCCACCGTCCTTCTCATACACAGATCTATCGGCGACCGGGAGTCAGAAATGCACGCCGCTTGCCACTCCCCCACGCCCCCTACCCCTCCGGCACAGGTCACCCCGTGCTCGCTAAATGATTGATTCCTGTGGGGGTTCCTGCCTGCCTGCGACGTCATCCTACCCGCGGTGGCAGGCCGCCAGTTTAACGCCCATCGCCACGTTTTTGGCGCCGCGCCCGCCGACTCGCGGGACGACACAGGCCCGCTAGAAACCCTCCCAAACCAGTCCCAGAAACTCCCTTAGCGTTCCGAAGCCCATCCGCTCGTACATCCGCACCGCCTTCTCGTTGGCCGCCGTAACCGACAGGCTCACCCGGGTCGCACCGGCCAGCGCCAGGGACTCCATCGACCGCCGCAGCAGTTCATACCCTACCCCCTGGCCGCGCATCGCGGGGCTTACGCAGATTTGCGTGACGTGACCCACTTCGGTCCGCACCCGGCTGGCCAGCGACACCCCGCACAGCCGTGCGGTCTTGCGCTCGACCGCCACCCAGCAGGCCGGCGGAAAGAATGTGCCACAGCCCGGGTACTGCAGGATGTTGTGCAGGAAACGGCGCGCGCCCGCCGGCGTACGGTACTGGTCGTTGACCAGGCTGTCCACGTGCCCCCGGTAAGCCGCCGCGATCAGGTGGGCAGCCTCCTCCTGCCGCCGCTCCGTCCAGCGGTCGAACAGCACCTTGTCCTCAACCGGCCGCACCCGGAGTTCACGCACTCGTCCCAGGTGGGCACGCATCAGGAGCCGCGGGAAGCTGGTCAGGTAGCGCTCTCCCGGCACCGGCCCCTGCCGGGCGCACTCCAGCAGCATCACCTGCGCTTCGATCCGCTTCACCGCCCGCGTGCGCATGGAGGCGCCCACCGCCGCTCCCAGCAGCAAACGCTCGTTTTCAGCCGTCTTGTGCTGGTGCGTCAAGAACAAGTCGCCGATGAGGCTCTTGGGATCCTCCGCCACGTAGTAGGAGTACCCCACTACCTGCCCTTCCGCTTCCAGGGCGTATCCCGTCAGCGCCCCGGATTCAAGGAAGCGCTTGGTCAGCTCGGCCGACGGCCGGAAATCCCAGTCCAGTGCCTGCTCCCAGGCCGCGACCTCGTCTTCCAGCAGGGCGTGCATCTCCTCGATTCGCACGCCCGCCAGATCCCGCAGTCTGGGAGTTGACGCCTCCACGGCTGCCGCCATCCCTCCGATTCTAGCCCCACTTTCGACTATCCTGTTTGCTTGCCCCAGACCACCCGCCGAGACTTCCTCCTGTGCTGGTTCCCCTTCTTCCGCCGCCGCTCCCGCACCCTGGCCGGCATCCGTTTCGAGACCCTGCGCCGCGGCCGCTCCTCGCGCCGCTACCTGCTCATTCACGGCGACGAGCACACCGCGCGGCAACTCCTGGTTTCCCACATGAAAGCCGGCCCCGGCCTGGCGCACCTGGTCACCGGCCGCGAGCGCCTGGTCACAGTCGGCGGCGCGCGCATCGACCCCAACCGCCTCTTCTCCCGCACCGGCGCCGAGCGCAGCCTGCGCCGCCTCAACCCCGACATGGCCCCAGAGCGCCTCTACCAGATCCTCGACCGGCTCGACCGCGAGCGCCCCGGACTGGTCCGCGCCCTGCTGCCTCCCCGTGGCGGCCTGCTGGTCGCGCTCCACAACAACTCGGGCGGATACTCGGTCCGCGATGAGATTCCGCTCAGCGATGAGACCGCGCTCAACGACCCCTCTCACCCTCACGACTTCATGCTGGCGACCGGCCCGGAGGACTTCGCCCGCCTGGCCCGCTCCCCCTTCAACACCGTGCTCCAGCACCGCCGCCCCGAGTTCGACGACGGCTCCCTGTCCCGCCTCTGCGCCCGCCTGCGGGTCCGCTACGTCAACATCGAAGCCGCCCTGGGCGCGCTCCCCAAGCAGGCCGCCATGCTCTCCTGGCTCACCCAGCACCTGCCGTGAGGCCGCCCTGGGCGGCTGCGTGGGCCTGGTGGCAAGCACCCAAGGCGCGCGGGCGATGCAGGCGCAGCGTCCGAACATCGTCTTCATCTATGCCGACGACCTGGATTTCGATGAGATCGGTTGCTACGACATCGACAGGTTCCCCTGTTCGACCGGCGCCTTGCGCGCCAACCGGGTGCGGCGCAAGAGCAACCGCGCCTACGCCGATACGCGCATGCTCACCCCGCACATCAACGGGCTGGCCCGCGAGGGTGTGACATTCTCGCGCTTCTACGTGACCACCTCCATCTGCACGCCGAGCCGCTACTCCACGCTTGCCGGCCAGTATGCGAGCCGCAGCCCGGAGTTCTGCCGGAAGCACCCGCCGGGCACGCACGCTCCCATTCGGTGGAATACGGACCTGGCCGCCGGTCAGGAGAACGCCGCCCTAGCGCTCAAGCGGGCGGGATACGCCTCCGGCATGGTGGGCAAGTGGCACTGCGGCATGGCGGGAGGTTACGCTTTGCGCGGGATCGATCCGCAGGCCAGCCCGGAGGATCCGGCCGTGAACCAAGCAGTCGGCGAGTTCTACGCGGCCGGGGCGCGCCAGGTGCGCACCCGCGCCGGCTGGGACTACGCCGAGAGCCTGTACTTCAACAACAAGGAAGGGATGGGGCTGCCAGCGGCCTTGCAGGTTCACAACCTGGATTGGATCGCCGAGGGCGCGGTGCGCTTCATCCGGCAGGCCGCCCGCCAGCCGTTCTTCCTGTATGTGCCAATCACGGTGCCTCACGCCCAGTACCTCAGTGACTGGCTCAAAGCCAACCCGCGTTACTCGCCCGCCGGGGTCTTGGAGAAAGCGCCGGAAGTGATGCCCCCACGCGAGGACGTGTTCCGGCGGCTTCAGGAGGCGGGCATCGACCCGCGCAATGCGCCGGCCACCTGGATCGACGACCTGGTGGGAGCCGTCCTCAAGGCACTGGGGGACGCAGGCGTAGCGGAGAACACCTTGGTGATGTTCTCGAGTGACCACCAGAGCCGGGGCAAAGACACCTGCTTTGAAGCGTGCCGGGTGCCGTTGGTGGCCCGCTGGCCGGCAGGTATCCGGCCCGGCACGAGGGTCGAGTCACTGTGCGCCAACATCGACCTGCTGCCGACGTTCCTGGAGCTTGCTGGAGGCCAGTCCTCTGCGATGATGGACGGCGCCAGCTTCGCTTCTCAACTGTGGGGAAGCACGCCGCCCCCGGGGTGGCGCGATCACTTGCTCCTGGAAACCTCGAACATACGCGCGGTGGTGACCCGGCAGTGGAAGTACGTGGCGAACCGCCCGCCGGACGCCGTCTGGCGCGTGATCGAGCAAGATGCCATGGCCGCGCGGCGCGAGGGACGGCCGCGCCTGGTGGCGCTGGACGGCGTGCGCAATCCGCACCCCGGCCACATGCAAGAGGGCATCCGGTACTCGGCTCTGGCCGACTTCCCGCACTACTTCGATCGTGACCAGCTCTACGACCTGGAGGCCGACGTGTTCGAGCAGGACAACCTGGCCGGCGATCCTTCCTACCGGCAAGTGCTCTTTGAACACCGGGACCGCCTGACGAGCCTGCTGAAACCCCTGCCGCACACCTTCGCGGAGTTCAAGACGGCCTGAGCATGCGCGGGGCATCAGCCCCCGGCCGCGTCAGAAAGCCTGGCCGATGCTGAAGAAGAAACCCCCGCGGCTCTCGCCCGGGCGGCGGTCCAGCTTCAGGCCGTAGTCGAAGCGCAGCAGGAAATACGGCGTGCGCGCGCGCAGCCCCACGCCGGCGGCCTTGCGGACGCTGAAGGGATTGAAGTCGCCCACCCTGGAGTAGACGTTGCCCAGGTCCACGAAGCCCACTCCGTCGAAGATGCCGTAGGCCGGAAAACGCAGCTCCTGATTGGCGATGAACACCGCGTCGCCGCCGCGGGGATCACCCAGAAAATCCACCGGGCCGATCGAGTTTTGCAGGAAACCGCGGATGGTGGTTCCTCCTCCGGTGAAGAACCGCTCGCTGCGGATCAGATCCTGCCCTCCCAAGCCGCCGCCCAGCCCCACGCGCACGCCCGCGGCGTACACCACGCGGGGCCGCTTCAGCCCTCCGCTCCACGGGATCTCAGTGGGCTTGGAGAGCGGCAGGTACTTGAAGTACTGGCCGAAATACTTCACGTAACGCAGGTCCGAACCTAACTTGGCCGGGGCCCACTCCAGCGCCTGCGACACGAAGGAGCCTCGGGTGGCATCCAGGAACTCGTCGCGTGTCTCGCGCGTGAAGGAGAAGGCCAACGGCGCCAGATTCAGCGGCGGCAGCTTGAAGAGCGATTCGGGGTCGCGGTCATAGGTATCGGCCTGCTCGAGACGATAGCCGTAGGAGATGATCATGCTCTTGCGGAAGCGGGTTTCCTGCTGCACGGAAAACCCGATGCGGTCGGTGATGAACGTGTCGAACAGCTCCCGGCGCGTGTATCCGATCAGGTTGGTTTTCAGGGGCAGACGCCTCAGCAGCGGCTGGCTGAAATAGCCGCGCAACTCCTGGAGGTCGGAATCGTAGCGGGTCCTCAGCCCGATCACCCGCGCCGCGCCGAGCGAGTTGCGGTTGGCGAAATCGGCGATGAAACCGGGCCCGCGGTCGGTGTCGTAGAAGCCGCCGTAGCGGATCTCAAAGGGCCGCACCTCGCGCAGTTTCACGTTCAGCGTCACCGGCTTCCGGTTGGCCTCCCCGATCGTTTCGCCACCCGGCGCGGGCTGCGCCTGGATGTCCACCAGCGAGTAAGCGCCCGTGTCGTAGAGACTCCTGCGCGCCTTGCTGGTGCGGGTGAAATCAAGAACCGTACCCGGAGGGATCTCCACCTGCCCCCGGACGAACTTGTCGCTGGTGTTGCGGCGGCCCTCGATCTCGACCCTCTGGACCACCGACTGGCGGCCCTCCTCGACCTGCAAGGTCACATCCACCACCCCCTCCTCCACCCGGCGGCTGGCGGAGTAGCCGATCACTACGTCGTTGTAGCCTTCGCTCCAGTAGGTCTCTTCCACTTTGGCCAGCGCCGTTTGCAGAAGCTCCGGCCGGTAAGCCTTGCCTCCCGCCAGGGGGATAGCCTCCAGCAGACGCGCGCCGCCGATGTGTTCATTGCCGCTGAGTTTCAGCTCGCCCACTTTGAAGCGCGGCCCCTCCTCGACGGGAATGATTACCTTACCCGTTACTCCCTCCGGGTCGAACTGGGGGACCGCCAGCCCCACCTTCGCCGCCAGGTAGCCCTGCTCGGCGTAGTAGCGGTTCAGGAAGTCGCTTATCTTCCTCGGATCGAGGTAGACTTCCGTCTCCAGGCCTTCCTGCTCGACCGCGCCGCGCAATTCCGCGGCGTCGATTCCGGCCGCGCCCGGAAGCTCCAGCGCCACGTTGCGGTACCGCTTGCCCGGGGTGACGCGGAAGACCACCCGCTTCTTGCCTTCCTGGCCGGCGTCGATCTCCGGGGCCACGGTGGCTTGCAGGTAGCCGTCCTTGACCAGCGCGCCGCGAATGACGAGAACGGCCTCCTGAATCCTTTGCATGTCGAAGAGCCCGTCGCGCCAGATCGTCCGTATGTTCTTCTTCAGCCCGCCGGAAGGCGCCATGCCCTCGTAGACGAAATCCACCTCGGGGCCGGCGTCCACGTGCATCCTCAGGTTGACGATGTCCGCCGTGGCTTCCCTCTCGACGCGGATCCTGGCCTCCAGGCGGTTCAGGCTTTCATAAAAGCGGGCCAGCCGGTCGACACCTTTCTGTGCCCGGAAGAAATCGTACCTGGCGCCCGGTTTCAGGTCCATCTTCCGGCTCAGCGTGGTCTCCGGGAATCCGGGCTGCCCGCTGAAGGCGAGGCCGCCGATCCGGAGTCGCGGCCGCGCGACCTCCGCGCCCCGGGTCTCCAGCGGAGCGCCGCCCAGGCGCAGATCGTGGCGGAACTCGAAGCGGTAGGTGTTGTCCTGCTGGCGGACGGCGCGGCTGTCGAACCGCTTGGCCACGTCCCACTCCGCGATGTAGATCTGGTCCCGGCTGTCGGCCAGATTCATCGAGTAGATCAGCCGCGCGAAGTCGGTGATATCCTGCCCGATGGTCAGACGCGCGCCCGGGCTGGATTCCGGCGCGATCAGGTTCGGCTCGATGCGCACCTGCGACAACCCGGTGCGCTCCTGGGCGCCTCGCGAGAAGCGTCCCGCCACTCCTCCCGAGAGATAGGAGAGCGCCTGCTCCTTGGCCACGTTGACTTCGGCCCCGCGCGTCTCCTCCAGCGTTCTCCCCGTCACCAGCACCGACACGATATCGGGCTGCGACAGCGGCGGCTCGGACGTGAAGGTCGCCGAAAAATCCTCTCCTCCGCCGCTGAGCGCCAGCTCGATGTCGTAACCGCTGGCCTTGGTG
>VFZS01000296.1 GCA_016871095.1 Acidobacteriota bacterium | reverse complement strand
TTACCAGGTGTTCGGCGGCGCCCAGTCGCAAGTCCACGTCTCCCTTACTCCCGGCGCGCTGCCCATCGTACCGGGAATCAAGTACGCGACCTCGGCCAACCGCGGCGTCAACGGCTCGGGCGGGGTGGGCGTGACGGGCGACCCGGCGCGCCACGGCACGGGTCTGAACCTGTTCGCGAATCCGGAGGAGGTGTTCCGGAACTTCCGGCCCGTCCTGGTGAGCCAGGACACGCGCCACGGCCGCGGCATCCTTCGGGGGCTCTCGCGCTGGAACTGGGATGTTGCGGTGGCCAAGAGCACGCGCATCAACGAGCGAGTGCACGCGACGTTTTCGGCCGACTTCTTCAACATCCTGAATCGCGTCGAGTTCGTGGACCCGACGCTGAGCCTGTTGAGCCCGGCCGCCTTCGGGGTGCTCACGGCGCAATACGGCAACCCGCGGCAGATCCAGCTTGGGCTGCGGGTTGACTTCTGAAAAATTTCGTCCGCGGTGACCCTTTTTGACCCCGGATTACGGTGTATAGAGAGTGAGGCCGGGGGCTGCCCAGAACCAGCCGCCGCCCGGAAAGGATGAAACCATGAAGTGGAGGATCGCTTGTGTGTTGGCGGCGTGGGCGGCTGCGCTGGCGGCGCAGACCTCGACGTCAGCCACGGTTCTGGGCACGGTCACGGATGCCACCGGGGCCGTTATCCCAAGTGCTTCCATCGAATTACTCGAGATCACCACCAATCAGGCGCGCAGCGTCGCGAGCAGCGAGTCCGGGCTGTACCTGTTCGCCGGCGTCCTGCCGGGCAAGTATAAGATGACGGTCTCCAAGGCTGGATTCCGCCAGTGGGTCCTGGAAGAACTGGACCTTAGAGTTGCAAAATCCTACACCCTCAATGCGAGCCTGGAAGTGGGCGCGGTGACCGAGACGGTGCAGGTGACCGCCGGCGCCGGGGTCGAGCTGCAAGTGCTGGACGCGACGGTGGGCGCGGTGCTGGACATCAACCTCACCAAGGCGATGCCCTCGATGAACCGGTGCGCGGCCGGCTTCATGACCTTGCAGCCGCTGGTGACCCCCACCCGAGGCCTTATGGGAATGATGGCAGCCATGCAAGGCGGAGTGGTGGCCGGTAGCCGGAGCGACCAGAACACCTTCCACCTGGACGGGGCCGACGCCACCGATTTCACGGCGGGCACCAACCAATACGTGTTCGGAGCCGTGGACTTCATGGGCCCGACGCCAGTGGTCCCGGTGCCGCTGGAGAGCATTGAAGAGTTCCGCGTCAGCGTCACCAACCCGAATGCCACCTTCGGCCGCACCGCCGGCGGCCAGGTGAGTTTCGTGACCCGGCGCGGAGGCAACGCGCTGCACGGGTCGGCGTACTGGTACCACCAGAATGACAACCTGAACGCCAACACCTGGACCTTCAACCGGCTGGGCATCCGCAAGCCGGAGCTGAAGGAGCAGCGTTTTGGGACCTCGCTGGGCGGCCCGCTGGTCCGGGACAAGCTTTTTCTTTATGGCCACTACCAGGGCCGGCGGTTTCCGCAGACCGGCACCGTGACCCGGCTGGTGCCGAGCAGCGACCTAAAGCAGGGGATGCTGCGCTTTTATGACGCTGCGGGAAATGTCCGCAGCTACCGGATTCTAGACTATGACCCGCGCGGACGGGGCCTGAGCCCGGTGATCTCGCGGCTGTGGGCGCTGCTGCCGGCGGGCAATGACTTCTCCGCCGGTGACGGCCTGAATACCATGGGCTACACCGGTCCGGCCGACGCGTCCCTGCGAATGGACTTTGGCGTGGCGAGGCTGGATTACCACCTGACCAGCAAGCTGCGCCTGACCAGCACCTACCGCTACTCCACGCACGAAGCAAAGGACACTAGTCAGGTGGATATTGCCGGACTGACCGGCGGCCGGCCGGGCGAAATCCGCCCCGTCGCTGCGACGCCGGTCGAGCCCCGGTTCTTCACCGCGCAGCTCGCCGGCTCGCTGCGCCCGACGCTGATCAACGAGGCGACCTTCGGCTACGTCCGGAGCTTCTGGGCCTACCGGCGGACTGACCCGTTCCCGCAGGTTCCGGGGACGGCGGCGGCCGTGATGGTCGCCCAGGGGACCCTGGATTCGGGCCTGGACGTGGACACGCTGCGTGCCCGCGCGCGCCTCTGGCGCGACCACTTGTGGCAGTTCTCCGACAACCTGAGCTGGCTTCGGGGCAAGCACTCGCTCCAGTTCGGCGGCAGCCTCCGCCACCAGCCGGTGTTCCGCGAATTATACGACAAGGTCACCGGCTCGCTGACCACGCTGGTTTACGAGTTGAATGCCGCCACCGCGGCAGGCATCAGCAGCGCGGCGCGGCCGCCCACCTGCGCCGCCGGCCAGGCGGGCAACTGCCTGCGCTCCGGCGACGTGCAGCGCTGGAACGACCTGTTCGCTGCCGGACTGGGCATCGTGGACAAGGCGGGCGTGATTGCGGTCCGCGACTCCGAGTTTCGGCCGCTTCCGCCGGGCACGCCCATGCGGACGCATTCTATCCTCAACACGTATGAAGTCTACGTTAACGACATCTGGCGGATCACGCCCAGCCTGACGCTGACCGCCGGGCTGCTATGGTCCATCGCGATGCCCCCGGTGGAGCGGGATGGCCTTCAGAACTTCATGGTGGACGCCAGTACGAAACAGATTCTGGATATCCGGAGCTTCCTCGACCGCCGGCGGGCGGCGGCCGAGCGCGGCGAGGTCTACAACCCGACGCTGGGCTGGGTGCCGATTCGCCAGTCGGGGCGCCAGCGCCTGTTCGACGTCGACTGGAACAACGCCGGCCCGCGGGTGTCGGCCGCCTGGAACCCTTCGTTCCGAGAAGGCTTGCTCGGCAGGATCTTCGGAGAGCGGAAGACGGTCCTGCGCGGTGGATATGGGGCGACCTTCGACCGGCTGAACGGCTTCGCGGGCCCGGGGTCGCGATCGGAGGTGCCGCTGTTTGCGCCGACGCTGAACTGCATCGCTCCCAGAACGGATGGCACGTGCCCCGGATCGAGCAGCGAAGCCAATGCTTTCCGCATCGGGGTGGACGGTTCCGCCGTGCCCTTGCCGGCGCTGAGGCCGGTCAGCCTGCCCTACGTCCCTGGGGCCGGCGAAGAACCGATTGTCAGCAACTTGGATCCGACCCTGAGGCCCGGCAGAACGCAGGCCTTGAACTTCACCATCCAGCGGGAGCTGCCTGCGAATCTCCTGTTGGAGATGGGCTACGTCGGACGCTGGTCGAACGACCTGTCACTGCGCTACCAGTACAACTCGGTGCCCTACATGATGCGCGACCCTGCTTCCGGCCAGACCTTCGCCCAGGCTTTCGACACGGTGGCGCAGCAGTTGCGCGCGGGCCGCGCCGCGGCGGCGGTGGCCCCCCAGCCCTGGTTTGAGAACCAGTTGCGGGGCAATGCCCGTTGCGGGGCTTCCTGTACGCAGTTCCTGGCCGGGGCCCGCAGCGTTGCCTTCCAGCAGGGGCAGCTCAACAACCTGGTGAACTACCTGAACGCCGAGCGGCCCGCCGGACCGATTTACAGCCGCCAGGTCACCGACCTCCAGGCGATGGGCAACGGCGGGCGCAGCAATTACAATGCAGGGTTTCTGAGCGTGACGCGGCGATTTGCGCAAGGGCTGACATTGACGGGCAACTACACCCTCTCCAAGAGCCTGGACCAGTTCGGTTTGGGCCAGATGTCGGTCCATTCATTTTCCAACTCCTATAACCTCGACGCGGATTACGGGCCCTCTTTGTGGGACCGGACCCATGTGTTCAACGGTTACTACTACTACGAGTTGCCGTTCGGTCCCGGTAAGCGCTTCGGCGCCTCGGGCAGAGCGCTGGGCCGGCTGACCGGCGGCTGGTCAGTCTCGGGCATTGTAACCGCCTCCAGCGGCCTGCCGCTGAGCGTCAACCAGCATCACCAGGTGTTCGGCGGCACCCAGTTGCAGACCAGCGGCTCGTTTACTCCCGGCGCGCTGCCCATCGTTCCGGGAAGCAAGCACGCGACGTCGGCCAACCATGGCGTGAGCGGCTCCGGCGGCGTGGGCGTGACGGGCGATCCGGCGCGCAGAGGTACGGGGCTGAACCTGTTCGCCAATCCGGAGGAGGTGTTCCGGAACTTCCGCCCCGTCCTGGTGAGCCAGGACACGCGCCACGGCCGCGGCGTCATTCGGGGCCTCGCGCGCTGGAACTGGGACGTGGCGGTGGCCAAGAGCACGCGGATCACTGAGCGACTGCGGGCGACGTTTTCGGCCGACTTCTTCAACATCCTGAACCGGGTCGAGTTCGCCGATCCAACCCTGAGCCTGTTCAGCCCGGCGGCCTTCGGGGTGCTCAGCGCCCAGTACGGCAACCCGCGGCAGATCCAGCTCGGGCTGCGGTTGGATTTCTGATCTTGCGGCAAGCTTCTCTGTTCACCAGCAAGACAAGCCGCTCACCGCTGGAAGTGGCTGCGATCAGCCGCGGGCACGGCCGCCCTTATCCTAGGCGTGGCATGGATCAACGGGCCGGAGGTGAAGATCCCGGTGCAGTGAAACAGCCAGGCGCAGCGCACGGGTCCCACGGACGGGAACGACTTGGCCGCGGCTCAACGCGGTTGAGGCCACGTCTGCGGCGCACTCAGCCTCCGAGTCTTTTCTCCTCGGCTTGGAGCGCTTCGTGGAGCAGCATCTTGAGGTAGGTCTGGTAGCGCAAGCCACGTCTGGCGGCGAGCGCCCGCGCGCGTGAAATATCCTGGGGGTCGAGCCGGATGGTCGTGGTCGGAGTAATGCCGGCGGCTCGCTCGCGTGCCAGTCTGGCGGCGGATCCGGTGTGCATGTCGCCGCGCGCAGCGGCATCCTCGAAGGCTTTTGTGAGTTCGTCGCGGTGGTCGTACCACCACTGCGCCTCTTCGGCTTCGCTCGCAAACTTCGGAATCTTGAATGTGTCAGCCATCGCTCAGGCCCCCTTGTGGGTGAAGTACAGGTCGATCAAGCCGTCGGGCGCCGGGAATGCGGTGACGACGCGAATGCGTGTTCCAAGGAGCGTCGTGACCACCACCAGGAACCGGCCTTGGTTTGTGCGCTCGATGCTGGTGATGCGTTCTTCGCCCTCCACTGTCTCGGCATCAATGTCGAGGGGATCGTTTTCAATGACTTGCTCAGCCTCTTCAGGAGCAACCTGGTGGCGGGCGATGTGATCCTGGTTCGCAGCATCCCAGTCAAAGATCAGCTCGGAATCCAAGTTACATTGTAGCAACATCGTAGCTGCAAGGGAAGGGCAACTGGCGGGACGATGCGGTGCTGCTCTTCACATTCAGCGGCTGCTCAGGTGAAGACCGCCCACTTGCCGGTGTTTCGCCCCGTCAAACCGAATCTGGGGCCGCCCGGATCAACGGGCCGGAGGTGAAGATCCCGGTGCGGTGAAGGGCGACACCATGGGTGTGCGGGCGGGTCCGCGACTGGGTACTCCCTGGGGCACCCGCGAGCGGTGTTATGATTGAGGCGCCATGGAGAATGTGACAGTGCTGGCCAAGTCCCAGACGCTCAAGATTGGCGAGGAGCCGCTTGTGCTCGTCCCCCTGTCACTGTGGCGGAAAGTCGAAGATCTCCTGGAAGACCAGGCCGCGCTCGCATCCAGCCGCTATGTCCGGCGCATTCGCAAGGCGCGCCAGGACATCGCTGCCGGGAAGGTAATCTACCCGTTCCGGTAGGCTATGGAGATTGCCTTCAGCCCCGGAGCGTGGAGGGAGTGGCGTAGGTTGCCCGTGGCCGTCCAGCGCCGGCTGAAGGAGAAGCTGCTTCGTTACAGCCGGGATCCCCTCGCCTACGGCGTCAAGCTGACAGACCAAAGCATCGGCCAATACCGCTTTCGAGTTGGGGACTACCGCATCGTCTTTGACCTAGCGGGTGAGACCCTGTTCGTCCTGGCAGTGGGCAACCGCAAAGAGATCTATCGCTGAGGTGGCTCGCTATGACCGGGATCATTGGGGTGGAGGTTCCCGGTGCGGTGAAGGGGGCCGCCTGGCTGAGCTCCTTCATGAGCCAGAGCCTGGCCACGCGCCAAGCGCGCTTGACGGTCTCCGGCGAGATTCCCATGAACTCGGCCGTCTCCTCGACGGTCAGCCCGCCGAAGAAGCGCAACTCGACCACCCGGCTGCGGCGCGGGTCCAGCTCCGCGAGCGTCTTGAGGGCTTCATCGACGGCCACGAGGTCGGCGCCGCGTTCCGGGAGCGCAACGGCGGACTCCTTCAGCGAGACCGGCGGGAGGCCTGCGCCGCGCTTGGCCGCGCCGCGCGCACGGGCGTGGTTGACCAGGATGCCGCGGATGATGCTGGCGCAAAGGGCGAAGAAGTGGACGCGGTCGCCTACCGAGTCTGGTTTGGCGCCCACCAGCCGCAGGTAGGCTTCGTTCAGCAGCGAGGTGGTCTGGAGGCTAACGTGCGGGTGCCTTGCCTCCAGATACCGCCGGGCGATGCGGCGTAGCTCCGCGTCGACCAAAGGGATCAGGCGCTCCAATGCCGCGCGGTCGCCCGGGCTCCAGGCGCGCGCCAAGGCACTGATGTCCTCGGGGGGTTCAGAGCGCATGAGCTCGCTTTCAAGATTCTACTACTGTGGGGCGGTCTCTTAGACAGCGCGGGGCTCTCAGCCCCGCTGTGGTTGTACGTAGCGTCGTAAGTACGTGCGCGTCAGGGCGACCGCTCGCTCACGCTCGCGGCTCGGTTAGAGGCGGTGATCGCTGAAGCCGAGCCGCGACCAAAGGGAGCGGTCCTGGTCTTCACGGCTTGGGCGGTTCCGGCTTGGGCGCGGGGCGGCCGACGTGGAGGTGGTCGAAGTTGAGCATGGCATTGAAGAGCAGGAAGTGGCTGCCCTGGGTCTGGTGACGCCACATGGGGTTGTTGGCGAACAGGAGGACGTGGCCCTTGCCCACGGGAACGTCGATGATGGCGGGCCGGTTGGCCAGCTCGCGGCCGCC
>VFZS01000295.1 GCA_016871095.1 Acidobacteriota bacterium | reverse complement strand
CGACGGGCGGCGGGGCCGGCGACTGCGGCGGCGTCATGGTGGTCGAGGAGCCCGGGGGCGGCTGGAGCATCATCCCCGGCTGTCCGCCGATCGTCCCGGCGGGACCAACCATCATCCGGTCCTTCCGCATGTCGTAGATGAACTCCCACTCGTTGTAGCGGTCGCGCTCGTTGTAGATGATGATGCTGGGGGCCTCGGCCTTACTGGCCACTCCCGCGATGCCCGCTCCGAAGGAGAAGGTCTGCTGCACCTGCGCCTCTCCCAGACCTCCCGGCCGCGGCGTGGTGAGGATCTTCCGGATCATCTCGAGTGCGGGATTAGTGGTCCCGCCCCCTGTCGGCTGACCGGGGACAGACGGACCAGTCCCCGGAGCATACTGGTACGGCATGGGGGACTGCCCGCCGGTCTGAGAGCTCGCGGGCAGCCCCGGCTGAGGCACGTTCGGAGAGAAGGCGCCTGGGCGTCCCGGAGAAAGCAGGCCCTGGATGAAACCGGGCGGCGGCTGGCCCGGCATTATCCGCACCGGGCTCTGCGGCTGGAACGGCTGGGTGCCCGTCTGCACCGGCGGCGTCACCGGATAAGGCTGGTAGGGCTGCGGGTAGCTCTGACCCGGCTGGATCACTTGGTACGGCTGTCCCGGCTGCACCACTTGGTACGGCTGTCCCGGCTGCACCATCTGGTAGGGCTGTCCCGGCTGCATCACCGGGTACGGCTGGCCGGGTTGGGTGCTCGGATACGGCTGCCCCGGTTGCACCACTGGGTACACCTGGCCCGGCTGGATGCCCGGCGCAGGCACAGGCTGCCCGGGCTGGTAGGAAGGCACGGCGCCCGGCTGTCCGGGCATGGACGTCTGGTAGGAGCCCGGCTGGCCCGGGACCACGTAGGTTGCGCCCACCTGCGGTTCCCGGCCCGGCTCGGGAGGGAACGTCTGCGCGGGCGGGTAGGGCTGACCAGCAGTAGGATAGGCCTCCGGCCTGTCAGGATTCGTCGCGTACTGCCCGGGCTGCTGTGCCCCAGGCTGCGTCATGCCACCCGGCGGCACGGAACCGGGCAGTCCCGGGCCGCTCATCTCGCTGGCCCGCCGCCGCGCCACCGCCGAAGGCAGCTCCGCCGCGCCCGGCTGGGCCGGATCGCCGGTCGTCGCCTGCGCCTGTTCCGAACCCTTCTGAAGCTCCGGCGGCTTCTGCGTCACCGAATCCGTCAGCATACCGCCCGGCCCGATGTGGATCAGCCGCCACTCGTCTTTGCCGGTGATGGGGTCCCTGTAGCGGCGGCGCAGGAAGCGGTAGTTGTTGGTGTTCTCGAGCTGCTCCAGGTTGGCCGGGAACCGACGGATCTTGCGGAAGTACAACTGTATGGCGCGCTGGTACTGCTCGCCCCGGTCGATCAGCAGCAACTCGCGGTGCCGCTGCGCCTCGAAGGCCGCCCGGGGCAGTTCCATGTAGAGGAGTATCCCCACCGCCGCCGCCATGGCGAACACCAGCAGCATGGCGAAACCCGATTCCCCGGACCGGCGTTTCATCCCGTCTGCTCCTCCAGCGGAAGCGTCTGCTGGTGTTTCTGCTCGACGTCCTCCACTACACACGAGTTTACCCCGATCCTCACCACCTTGTAGCGCCGCTTGAGCAGCTCCCCCTCCGGGGCCATCAGGATCTCGTCGCCATCCAGGAAGAAGGCGCGCCGCGGGCCGCTGCGGCCCTCGCTGGAGTAACCGTAAAACTTCAGCGGGATGGGGGTGGGCGGCGGCTTGGAAGGCTCCTCCGCCGTCTTGTTCTCGGGTGGGGGCGCAACCGGCTTGGGAACGATCTTCGGCTCGATGACCTTGGGCGCCGGGGGCGGGCCGAACTGGAACAGGTTCCGCTCTCCGCCTTCGATGCGGACCGCCTGCACCTTGGCCAGCAGGTCCAGCCGGAGTGTGGGGTCCGCGGAAAACGGGTCGATGCCCTCCTCGGGGCGGCTGCGCCGGAGCGAGGGCCGGAACTCGAGGCTGCGGGTGCGTGGGGACGTCGCGGGGCGAGCCTCGGAGACCGGCGCCGGATCCAGCTCGCGCCTCACCGTGGCCTCGACGCCTGGGCGGGCGGGCGTACGGGCGGTCGCCGGCGGCCCTTCATCGCTCACCAACAGGTTGCTGTACCCCAGGTAGCCGGCCACCGCCAGCAGCACCGCCAGAAGGGCGACCTTCTTCCGCTCCGCTCCCAGTTTCATCGCTCCGCCAGGGCCTCCTCGCGAAGGAAACTGTGCAGCTTGATGCCGAAGTTGAGCATCAGGCCGGATTGCTGCGGCGCCGCTTGCAGGCTGTCCACGATCAGGAACCGCGGCGAGCGGTCCAGCAGATTGAGGAACTGCATCAGGTCGGCGAAAGTGCCCTCGTAGTTGGCCGTCACGGTCATCATGGCCAGGGTGCCGCTGCCTTCCACCTCCTCGAACTGGAAACTGGCTTCCCGCTGCTTGACGCCCGCTTTCTGGGCCGTTCGCAGTAACTCATCCACGACCGCCGAGGAAGCCGAGCGCCGGTCCAGGAAATGCTCGCGCAGGAAACCCTCGTCGGCGGCGCGCGCCGCTTCGATCTTGCCGACCAGGCCGCGCAACCGCTCGAGGGCCCGCTCGCGCTCGCGCACCTGCTGGCGCAGCGAGACCGCCTGCCGGTCCAGTTCCTCGGCGCTGCCCGCCCAGGGCTTGAACAGCACCGCTGCCACGATCAGGTCCGCCGCCAGCAGCGCCGCTGCCGCCGCCCGCAGCCCCAGTCGCGGCTCCCGCCGCCACCGCGCCAGCCAGTTGCTGCCTCCTTTAGCCATCAGTCTGTTCCGCCCTCAGCGTCCTGTACCACATTTGCGTTGACAAACCGCTCCCTGACGGTCGCGGCTCGGAAGCCGATTCCGAGCCACGCGCGCTAGCCAGTGGTCCGGCTGGGCCTGTGACGGCATCGCGCTTCCACTACCGGACCTCAGTGCACCTGCCTTACTCGAGTTCCTGCGCATAGTTCACCGTGACCCGGTACCGCAGCAGTGGCTCCGATGGCGAAGGCGGCTGGGTGCTGTGGATATAGGTGTTGCCGAACTGCGGCGAATCTTCCAGGCGCTTGAGCATCTCCACCACCGGCGGACCGGACTCCGCCCCCACCACCATGTCCAAGTAGACCTCGTTCTGGGGATTCACCTGAGGCCGTACGGCGAATAGCCGTACATTGTGCGGCATCACCTTCTCCAGATCGTCGAAGATCCGGGTCCAGGAGATGCCCTTGCGGTGCAGCAGGCCGTTGAGAAACCGGCTGTATTCGATCACCTCGGCGTTCTCCGGCCGCCGCAGCGCGCCCTCCAGGCGGGCCTGCTCGGCGGTGATGGCCCGCAACTCCGCGCGCAGCCGCTCGACGGCCCCGCTAGTCGCCGCGGCGCGTCCGCGCTCGGCCGCCGCTAGCGAGATGAGCGCCACCAGCAGCGCCGCCAGCAGCGCCGTGGCGGCGGCGTAGGCCACCAGCGCCGGGCGGTCCCGCCGGAACGGCTCGCTGGCCAGGTTGATGCGCACACGCCCGTACATCAGGCCTCCTCCAGGGATTCCAGGCAGCCCAGCAGCCCGGCGTTGTGTCCCGCCGCCGCGCCCCAGCGCGACTGCAACGGCTCGGCCGTCACGCCCAGCTCGCTCTCGAAAGCCCCGGCATCCCGTGCGTCGAAGCCGCAGGTCAGCAGGCGTCGCGGCCGGGCCGCCAGGTGGTCCTCGGCATAGGCGAAAGTGGGATGCAGGTGCCCCAGGATCTCCTCGGCGGTCCCCTCGGCCACCTCGATCGAGCGCAGCAGCTTCGGCGCCGCGCCCTCCACCACCGATAGCGTCAGCACCCGCCCGCTCAGTTTCGCCACCACCGCCGGATCGTCGCCCCGCACCAGGTTCATGGCGGCCAGCGAAGAGGTAGTAACCAGCCCGGGCTGGAACCCCGCCGCCCGGAACGCCGCTTCGTAGCGGGCCACCAACTCCAGCGGCGCCACCGCCGCCACCACGTCCACGCGCCCGCCGCCGGAAGTCTGCGCCCAGTAGCTCAGGCTGGCCCCCTCCAGGTCATAGGGCAGGCTTTTCTTGATCCGGAACCGCACCAGGGAGAGCTGTTGCGCCGCGTCGGAGGGGAACGCGTCGAAGTCCAGCACCGACACCCGCACGCTGCCGTCAGGCAGGATCACCACCACGCCCTGTCGCTTGCGGCTCTCCGGCGCCGCCGCCAGCGCCTGCACCTCGGCGGTCAGCGCCTCCAGCCGCAGCACATTGTCCCGCACGGGGGAGATAGCCAGCACGTCCGGCTCCAGCGGCCGGAAGCCGAACTGCGGCGGCCGGGTGGTGCGCCCCATGGCGATGCCCGCCTCCGACAGCTCGAACACGTATCCCGGCGGCGGATCCTTCAGCAACCTGGCCAGCCAGCGCCCCATCCTGTTCCTTTCCTTCTCACCCCTCGATGAAGGTGACTTTGTTGATCTCCTTCAGCGTGGTGACGCCCCGGCGCCCCTTCTCCAGGGCGCATTCCCGCAAGAAGGTCATGCCCTCCTCGCGGGCCACGCGTCTGATCTCCGAGGCGGGCCGCTTGTCCAGGATCATGTCCCGGATGCGCTCCGTCAGATCCAGCAGCTCGGTGATGGCGGTGCGCCCGCGAAAGCCAGTGCCACCGCACTCGAAGCAGCCCTGCCCCTCGTGGAAGGTTACCTGCCGCCACTCGGCCAGGTCCAGCCCGCTCTCCGTCAGGTAGGCGTCCGGGTATTCCACTGGCTGCTTGCAGTACTCGCAGATCACCCGCACCAGCCGCTGCGCCAGGATGCAGTTGAGCGCCGACACGAAGTTGTACGGCTCCACTCCCATGTTCAGGAAGCGCCCCAGCACGTCGAAGACGTTGTTGGCGTGCACCGTGGTGAACACCAGGTGCCCGGTGAGCGCCGCGTTGATGGCGATCTGCGCGGTCTCCTGGTCGCGGATCTCCCCCACCATGATCTTGTCCGGATCGTGCCGCAGAATCGAGCGCAGCCCGCGCGCGAAGGTCAGCCCCTTCTTCTCGTTCACCGGGATTTGGGTGATGCCCCGGATCTGATACTCGACCGGGTCCTCGACGGTGATGATCTTGTCCTCGTCGTTCTTGATCTCGGTGATGGCCGCGTACAGCGTGGTGGTCTTGCCCGAGCCGGTCGGCCCGGTCACCAGCACCATGCCGTAGGGCTCCTTGATGTAGCGGCGGAACTTGTTGAGGTCGGACTCGGGGAAGCCCACCACGTCCAGGGTCAGCCGGGCGAACTTCTCGCTCATGGACTCCTTGTCCAGCACCCTCAGCACCGCGTCCTCGCCGTAGATGGTGGGCATGATCGAGACCCGGAAGTCGATCAGCCGGTTCTTGTAGCGCACCCGGAAGCGCCCGTCCTGGGGCACCCGCCGCTCGGAGATGTCCAGCTCGCTCATCACCTTGATGCGCGACAGAATGGTGGAGTGCCAGTCCTTGGCGATGGGCGGCATGGCGTAGTGCAGCACCCCGTCGATGCGGTACTTGATGGCTACCTCGCTGTCGCGGGTCTCGATGTGTATGTCGCTGGCCCGCCGCTCCAGAGCGTTGAAGATGGTGGTGTCCACCAGGCGTATGACCGGCGCGATGTCGCTCTCCGCCGCGCTCAGCCGGTCGATCGAGAGCGTCTCCTCCTGTCCTTCCTCCTCGCCCACCACGTCCAGCGTGAACCCCTCGGTGACCTCCTCGAGCACCCGCTGACTCTGCTCGGTCTTCTTCAGCAGGTCGGCGATCTGCGACAGCGCCGCCACCTTCACCCGCAGCTTCTTCTGGAGCAGGATGGCCAGCTCGTCGATCAGGTTCAGGTTGCGCGGATCGGCCAGCGCGATCTCCAGCGTGCCGTTGGCCGAGCGCAGCGGCACGAAGTTGTAGCGGAACATCAGGTCCACCGGGATGGAGCGGAACAGCTCGTGGTCGATGCGGGCCTCTTTCAGGTCCACGAATTCGCAGCGGTACCGCTCCGCCAGCAGGCGCGCCTGCGTGGCCTCCTCGGCCGCATCCGGCGGGCGGACTCGTTCGCTTGCCATTCTCACCTCAACGTATCCGCCAGCGAGAAGACGGGCAGATACAGCGCTACCAGCACGAAGGCCACAAACATCCCCATCAAGATCATGTTGCCATCGGCCAGAGAAAACACTCCTACGCTGAACCGCTTCACAAAGTTACAGACGCTCGCCCCCCTCCGCGCGTGCAAGCCTTTCTGGGTTGTGGGGCGGCCTCTTGAGGCTAATGCCACATGCTCTTCGTGGGGCAGGCCCCCGGCCTGCGCGCCGACCCCTGGTCGGCTCCACCCAGTGCCGGGGGTGTGGCTGTGGGAGCCTTGGCAGGCTGCCCGGCCAATGTTATACTGAAATATAACCTCTGGAGCCTGCTATGCACACAACTAGTCTGCGCAAGGTCGGCGGCTCGGTCATGCTGGCGGTGCCGCCCGCTCTGCTCGACATCCTGCAACTGCGACCGGGAGTCAAGGTCGGCATCGCGGTTGAAAGCGGCCGGCTGGTGGTGGAGCCGCGGCAGCGGCCCCGCTACAGCCTGGAGGAACTCCTGGCTAAATGCGACCCGAAGGCCGCACGAAGCCAGGAAGACCGGGAATGGCTCGACAACCCGCCCGCGGGCGCCGAGATCCTCTGATGAAGCGCGGTGAGATCTGGCTGGTCGCGCTCGATCCCACGGAAGGGCATGAGCAAAAGGGTCGCCGCCCCGTCCTGATCGTTTCGCCGGAGGCGTTCAACCGCCTGACCAAGGTGCCCGTGGTCCTCCCCATCACCAGAGGCGGGGATTTCGCGCGGACCGCGGGGTTCGCTGTCCCACTGACGGGCGCCGGAACTAAGACGATGGGCGTGGTCCGGTGCGATCAGCCGCGCGCGCTCGATCTGGGCGCGCGGGGGGGGAAGAAGCTGGAACGCGTTCCCGAGGCGATTATGGACGAGGTGCTGGCCAGGCTGGCGCCGATCTT
>VFZS01000294.1 GCA_016871095.1 Acidobacteriota bacterium | reverse complement strand
CAGCGGCTCCTGGCCGTCAGCGGCGGCTCGATGGGCGGCATGCAGGCGCTCCAGTGGGCGGTGGCTTACCCGGACGAAGTGGCGGCCGCCATCCCCATCGCCACCACCGCCCGCCACAGCGCGCAGCAGATCGCTTTCGACGAAGTGGGCCGGCAGGCCATCATGGCCGACCCGGACTGGAATGAGGGCAACTACTACGCCGGCCAGCCTCCGGCGCGCGGGCTGAGCGTGGCCCGCATGGTGGGCCACATCACTTACATGAGCGACGAGTCCATGCGCGAGAAGTTCGGCCGCCGCCTGCGCGACAAGGACAGGTTCGGGTTCGACTTCTCGGTGGACTTCGAGGTGGAGAGCTACCTGCGCTACCGCGGCTCGCAGTTCGTGTTGCGCTTCGACGCCAACTCCTACCTCTACATCACCAAGGCCCTCGACTACTTCGACGCGGCCGAGGGCTGCGGTTCGCTGGTGGAGGCCTTTCGCCCCACCCAGGCGCGTTTCCTGGTGATCAGCTTCACTTCCGACTGGCTGTACCCCAGCTACCAGTCGCTGGAGATCGTCAAGGCCCTGCGCAGCCTCAACCGCGACGTGGCCTACTGCGAGCTGGCCTCCAATTACGGCCACGACGCCTTTCTGGTGGACATCGGCGAGCAGACCGAAGTGGTGCGTGGCTTCCTGGCGAACACCTTCCGATCCATTTCCTGAAATGAGCACCACACACGAGGCGCGCCGGCGCGGTTTTGTTCGCGAGATTCTGGGACGCAGCGATTACGCCATCATCAGCGAGCTGGTCGAGCCGGGCGCGCGGGTCCTGGACCTGGGCTGCGGCGAGGGCGAGCTGCTCGAGTGGCTGGCCCGCAACCGGGGAGTGAAGGGACGCGGCATCGAGATCGCCGGCCCCCGCGTGCAGCGCGCCATCGCGCGCGGGGTGACGGTCTACCAGGGCGATATCGACGCGGGCCTCGCCGACTACCCCGACGGGTCCTTCGACTACGTCATCCTGAGCCAGACCTTGCAGGAGACCCGCCGCCCGCTGGGCGTGCTCCAGGAAATGCTGCGGGTGGGCCGGCATGCCATCGTGACCTTTCCCAACTTCGGCCACTGGTCGGTGCGGCTGAGGCTGCTGTTCGGTGGCCGCGCTCCGCGCACTCGCTGCCTGCCTTATTCCTGGTACGACTCGCCCAACCTACACTTCCTCACCATCAAGGATTTCGAGGAGCTGGTGCGCGCGCAGGGCTGGACCATCGAGCGCGAGATCTTCCTGGCTGGCCACCGCGCCGGCACCTTCCTGACCAACCTCATGGCCGACGTGGCGGTGTTCCTGGTCAGGAAGTAGGGGCGGGCATCTCGCTCACTTGTAGACATCCCCGCGCGGGCCGATCAGAGTCACCACGAACACGCGGTTCACACGATCCGGGATGAGCAGCACTCGCCGCCAGCGCACTCGCAAGCTCCACTCGGGGCGGCCTCTCAGCTTCTTCACGGCTGCGGCACTGGGGTCCTTGACGAGCGCCTCCAAAGCATCAAGAATGGAGCCGCGCTCTCGGGCGGGCAGTCGTTCGAGGTAGTTCCGGGCTGGTCTCAGTAAAACCAGCCGCCATCCACCCATCGGAGCTACGCGCTCCGCCGCCGAATCTGCTCCAGCGGTTCTCCAGGATCCCGCCCCTGCGCGTAGTCTCGCCAGGCCGCTTCGCTTTCCGCCGCCTCCTCCGCGCTGATTGGCTCCTCGTCGACCGGAGCTTCCCTGAGCGCCCGAAGGACTGGGTCCCCGCCAAGATCACACAGGTACTCCAGGTAGCGAACCGCCGCGTGCGCTTCGTTTTCCGGCAACCTGTCTACCAGGCTGTACAATTCCTCTCTAACGGTCACTCCTCTACCTCTGATCTCCATTCTACGCGAAGCGGCCACCCGATGTCCCGCCGCTGCGTGTCCAACCTCATGGCCGAAGTGGCCGTGTTCCTGGTGCGGAAGTAGGGGCCGGCGCCCGCCCTACACCCAGCCGCGGGTCTTCATGGCTTCCACTACGCGTTCCACGGCCACTGCGTAAGCCGCCTGGCGCATGTTGACGCTGTACTTGCGCGCGGCGTCCAGCACCGACAGATAGGCCTCGGTCATCTTCTTGTCCAACCGCTGCTGGACGGCGCTCTCGTCCCAGTAGTACATGTAGGCGTTCTGCACCATCTCGAAATAGGAGACGGTGACGCCGCCCGCGTTGCACAGGATGTCCGGCAGCACCACCATACCGTTGCGGTAGAGCACGGCGTCGGCCTCCGGCGTGGTCGGCCCATTGGCCAGTTCGGCCACGATCTTGGCGCGGATGCGCGGGGCATTGTCCTCGGTGATAACGTTCTCCAGCGCCGCCACCACCAGGATGTCCACGTTCAGCTCCAGCAGATCCTCGTTGGAAACAGGCCGGCTGTTGGGGAACTCCACCACCGACCCGGTGGCCGCCTTGTGCTCGGCCACGGCCCACGGCTCCAAGCCGTATTCGTTGTAGATGCCGCCCTTGGAATCGCTGATCGCCACCACCCGCGAGCCGTGGGAGCCGCGGATCAGGTTGGCCAGGGCGAAACCGGCGTTGCCGAAGCCCTGCACCGCCACGGTGGCTCTCCTCAGGTCCAGGCGCAGATCGTTGGCGGCGCGGCGGATCACGTACAGGCCGCCCCGTCCGGTGGCTTCATCGCGCCCGGCGGAACCGCCCACCGCCAGCGGCTTTCCGGTGATCACACCGAACTGGTTGCTCCCACAGCGCTTCGAGTACTCGTCCATCATCCAGGCCATGATCTGCGGCGTGGTGTAGACGTCCGGGGCGGGCACGTCAGCTTCCGGGCCGATGTAGCGCCAGATCCGGTCGATGTAGATGCGGCTAAGGCGTTCCAGTTCTCCGGTGCTTAGTTCCTTGGGGTTGCAGATCACCCCGCCCTTGGCCCCGCCGAGAGGAATCTCCATGACCGCGCACTTCCAGGTCATCCAGGCGGCCAGAGCGCGTACGGTGTCGATGGTCTCGTCGGGGTGGAAGCGGATGCCGCCCTTGGTGGGACCGCGCGCGTCGTTGTACTGCACGCGAAATCCCTGAAACACCCGCATCTCGCCGTTGTCCATGCGGACCGGCAGGGAGACGTGGAACTCGCGCATGGGCAGGCGCAGCATGGCGTGGACGCTGGGGTCCAGCTTGAGGATCCGCGCGCACTCGTCCAACTGCCGGAGGGCTACTTCAAAAGGGTTGGGCTTTTCCATTACTTGCTCTCCATAGATGTGATTAGTCCGTTGCGCCCGGCCCCACGGGACCGGGAGTCATGATGAGTGACGCTACTGTTCCGGAGACGCCGGCGGGTTCACCGGCTGGCAGGCTCGGCCTGGGTTGCGGCCGGTGGCGTCTCCGCGCCGCCCGGGGTCCGGACCTGCGCGGAAATGCTCATCGAGCAAAACTTGGGACCGCACATCGAACAAAAATGCGCGTCCCGGAAGCCTTCCTGGGGAAGGGCCTCGTCGTGCATGGCGCGCGCCGTCTCGGGGTCGAGCGCAAGCTCGAACTGGCGGTTCCAGTCGAACGCGTAACGCGCGCGGCTGATAGCATCGTCGCGGTCGCGCGCCCCCGGTCGGCGGCGCGCCACGTCCGCGGCGTGGGCAGCTATCTTGTACGCAATAATCCCTTGCTTCACGTCCTCCGGGGTGGGCAGGCCCAGGTGTTCCCGGGGAGTCACATAGCATAGCATGGAAGCCCCGTACCATCCAATCATGGCCGCCCCGATGGCCGAGGTAATGTGATCGTAGCCCGGCGCGATGTCGGTGACCACCGGTCCCAGCGTGTAGAAGGGCGCCTCGCCGCACAACTCCATCTCCTTCTCCACCTGCAAGCGGATCTGGTCCATGGGGATGTGCCCCGGCCCCTCGATCATCACCTGGACGTCGTACTCCCAGGCCTTGCGCGCCAGCTCCCCCAGGGTCTTCAGCTCGGCGAACTGCGCCTCGTCGCTCGAGTCCCCCAGTGAACCGGGCCGCAGGCCGTCTCCTAGCGAGAAGGTCACGTCGTGCTTCCGGAAGATCTTGCAGAGGTCCTCGAAGCGTTCGTAGAGGAAGTTCTGGCGGTGATGGCGCACCATCCACTCCGCCAGGATGGCCCCGCCGCGGCTGACGATGCCCGTCACCCGCCGCGTGGTCAGCGGGATGTACTCCACCAGTACGCCGGCGTGGATGGTCATGTAATCCACCCCCTGCTCAGCCTGCTCTTCGATAACCTCCAGCATCAGCTCGGGCGTCAGGTCCGCCACCGCCCCCGCCCGCGCCAGCGCTTCGTAAATGGGAACCGTGCCTACCGGCACCGTCGAGTTGCGGAGGATGGCTTCGCGGATGCGCGGGATGTCGCCGCCGGTCGATAGATCCATCACCGTATCGGCCCCATAGCGCACCGCGTTGCGCAGCTTCTCCAGCTCCAGGTCGATGTTGGACGCCAGCGCCGAGTTGCCGATGTTGGCGTTGATCTTGCACCGCGCCGCGATACCGATCCCGAGGGGCGCCAAGTTAACGTGGCGCACGTTGGCGGGGATCACCATGCGCCCGCGCGCCACCTCGGCGCGCACCAGCTCCGGCTCGAGCTGCTCCTGCTGGGCCACGTGCCGCATCTCTTCGGTGACGAGGCCCTGGCGCGCATAACGGATCTGCGTCGGGATGCTGTCGCCCTGACGTTTCTCAAGCCATTCGGTTCGCACGGTCTTGCTCCTCAGCCCCGCCCACCCTGCGAGGCCGGATGCGGCGTCCTTATATTCGAGTCTACACCCTCGCGGCGGCGGCGTGCTGAAGCCGGCGGTGGCCAGCCCCCGGACCACTGGCTTACGCGCGTGGCTCGGAATCGGCTTCCGAGCCGCGACCCTCAGGGAGCGGTTTGTCAGTGTGACTGCCGTGCGGAACGCTACTGCTTGCCCACTCCCCGGCTCATCAGCTCCTTGAGCTCGTCCAGGTGTTGCGTGTACACTCCCCGGGGCGTGGTGGTGTGCTTGCGGCACAGCGAGGCGGCCATCCCCACCACCTCGCCCATCATCCCGGTGGTGCGCATCACCCGCACCGTGCCCAGCGCCACGTGGGTCACGCTGATGTTGCGCCCCGCCATGAAGAGATTCCCGAGGTTGCGCGAGTAGAAGCAGCGGTACGGAATCGCGTACGGCTCCTTCTTGCCGAACATGGCCACCGAGCGGAACTCCTGCCCCGGAAACAGCTTCGAGTGCTCGGGCTCGGGCACGTGCAGGTCGATCGACCAGGTGGCCGTCACCGTGGCGTCGGGGAATTCCCGCTTCTCCTGGATGTCCTGCTGCTTCAGAATCACGTCGCCCACGAGCCGCCGCGACTCGCGCTTCCCGCCCACGTACGCCACCCACGCCAGCCGCAAGTTGGCGTACTTGGCCTTCTCCCGGCTGTGGTTCTTCTGGAACGCCCAATTGCCGTAGATCGCCCGGAAGGCGTGGTCGCGGATGGCCTCGAACTCGCTGATCTGGTCCTGATTCTGCCCGGTCTCCCAGTTCCAGTCTCCGCGGGTGGCGTTCTGCACGGTGCGGTCGTCAAAGGCCAGCGCCCAGGGGCAATCCGCGAACGGCACGGGGTCCGCCGACGGCTCGGTGTACCACATCACCGAGGTGCCCATCACCAGGCGGTCGGCGGTCTCCGGCGCGTAGGACTCGCCGGTTTCGCTCCGGCTCTCCCGTCCGTAGCGGTAGTCGGCGCCCGCCAGGTATCCGATCGTGCCGTCGCCGGTGCAGTCGGCAAACAGCGGGGCCGCGTAGCGGAGGTCCTTCCCGGTGAGAATCTCGCGGGCGATGACCGCGGTGATGCGGCTGCCTCGCTTCTCCACGCCCACCGCGCGCGTGTTGAGGAACAGCCGGATGTTGCGCTCCGCTTTTACCACGCCCAGTTTCTTCTCGTCGTCGTAGTTGGCGGCCGGCTGCGCGTTTCCCTTGTGTCCAGAGTCCAGCTCCAGGACGACATTCCCAAGCGCCGGGTATGGAGGCAGATTGACGTTGCCGCCCAAGTGAACCCGTACTTCCGAGCTGTTGTTGCCCCCGAGCAAGGGCCGGTCCTGAATCAGCGCCACCTTGAGCCCGAGCCGCGCCGCCGAGATCGCCGCCGTCGTTCCCGCCATCCCTCCGCCCACCACCACCAGGTCGAACTCTCCGGCTTCCGGCGGCGTGTCCGGCAGCTTCAGCGCCTTTCGGCGGAATGTGGCCAGCGCCGCGCCCTCGTCCGGCGGGCGGAAGTGCCGGTCCGCGCTCAACACGATGGCGTCGCAGCGGCCCTCGAATCCGGTCAGGTCGCGCAGCGCCAGCGCGGCCTTGTTGCCGCGTATGCTCACGGTTCCACCGTCCTGCCAGTGCCACAGCGCGCCTTCCGTCCCGAAGAGAGTCTTCAGCGGCTGGCCGTCCACCAGCAACTGGAACCGGCCGGGCGCGCCGGGCGCTTTCCACGGCGCCACCCAGTCGCGCGTACGCACCCACACACGGTAGCTTCCTGGCTTGGGCAACTGCACCACGGTCCGCGCGTCATCGACAGGCGTGCCCATACCATGTGCCAGCAGGAACGGAGATCCCATCTGGTCCATGAACTGCTGATCCACCACCCAGCCGCCGAGCTGCTCAAAGCTCTCCGCCTCAACCAGCACCGTCTGCGCGGCCACAGGAACCCCAGACGCCACGAACGTACAGGACACCGCTGCTATCAGGCAGATGACTCTCATGATGAACCTCGCCCTCCCCGTGAGTATACCCCGCCCCGACGCGCGCAGCCGCTATGGCTTACCCTCCCCCAGTCTGCCGCGAAACGCAGTGGAATAGGCCTCCTGGCCTGTTCTTCTTGGATCGGACATGGGGACAGCCCGCGTGTTTCCCGCGTTTGCGCAGGAAACATGCGGGCTGTCCCCAGCGGTCCGCTATACTCGTTCATATGCGCGGGGTCAGGCTGATCCTCTGGCTGGTGGTGGGCGCGGCGGCGCTCGCCCAGCCGGGCATTCCGCAACAGGAGTACCGCGCGC
>VFZS01000293.1 GCA_016871095.1 Acidobacteriota bacterium | reverse complement strand
TCTCCGTGGTCCGCGGCAATCTGGTGCTGGCGGACCACGGCCTCACTACCTCCGAGACGCTGAGCGTGGACGGTGCGGTCGCCGGCGATGTGGCCTTCCGCCTGGCGCTCACCCGCTCCCCGCTCACCCTCCAGCAGCAGCCCGACACCGTCAGTTACGACGCGGGCACCGGCCGGCTGCTCACTCCCCGCATTGAGCTTTCCGGCGACCCGCGTTCGGCGCGCCCGGCGGCGGCGCTGCTGGCGGCGTTCCCCACTGGCGTCGAACTGTGGACGGCGGCGCCCGATCTGCTCGACAGCTCGCCGTTCTCGCAGCACTTCGTCGCCGAGGTGGACAACGACGGCCGCGCGCGGCTCCGCTTCGGAGACGGCGAGTACGGGCGCGAGCCGGCTGGCGCGACTTCCTTCGAGGCGATCTACCGCGTGGGCAATGGCGCGCCTGGCAACATCGGCGCGGAGTCGATCGCGCATCTGGCTCTGTCCGGCCCCGCGGGTTGGGTGACGGCGGTGCGCAATCCGCTGGCCGCCACCGGCGGGGTGGACCCTGAAACCATCGAGGAAGTGCGGCGGAGCGCTCCGCAGGCGTTCCGAGCTGAGCAGTTCCGCGCAGTCACCGAGGCGGACTACGCCGCCGCCGCGAAGAAGCTGCCCTCGGTGGCCGGGGCCGTGGCCTCCTTCCGCTGGACCGGAAGCTGGTACACGGTCTTCGTGGGCGTGGACCCGCGCGATCCCTCCGATCTGGTGCGTGACCCGAAGGCGCTGCCGCGGCTCTCGACGCGGCTGGCGGGCGAGGTGCGGGCATTCCTGGGACGCTACCGCCTGGCCGGGTACGATATGGAGATACGTCCGCCCAAGTACGTGCCGCTCGAAATCGACCTCGAGGTGTGCGTGGCGAGGGACCACTTCCGGGCCGACGTCAAGCCGGCGGTGCTTCATGCACTTAGTAACCGGATCTTGCCGGACGGCACGCGCGGTTTCTTCCACCCGGATAACTTCACCTTCGGCCAGCCCGTGTACCTGAGCCGGCTGTATGCCGCGGTGGAGCGCGTCGAGGGCGTGGACTCGCTGGTGGTGGTGACCTTCCGGCGCTCCGGGCAGCGGGATCAGGGCGAGTTGATCCACGGCGTGATTCCCATCGGGGCCTGGGAGATCGCGCTGCTGGACAACGATCCCAACTTCATGGAAAACGGCGTGCTTCGCGTCACCGTTCGAGGAGGCAAGGGATGAAGACCATCTGCGGCTGCTGCGAGCCGGGTTCTCCGCCGACCCCTCTGACGGTCGAGAACCGGCCGGCGCTTTCGGCCATCGCCTACCGCATCGGGACTTACAGCAGCTTCCGCCAGGCCATGCTGGAGGGGATCGCGCGCGCTCCGGAGCTGGCCGCCTTGACCACGCGGCGCAGCGACGACTACGCCATCACCGTGCTGGAGCTGTGGGCGGCGGTGGCCGACGTGCTCACTTTCTATCAGGAACGTTACGCCAACGAGGCCTTTCTGCGCACGGCCGCTTTCCGCGATTCCATTATGCGGCTGGCCGACACCATCGGTTACCGGCTGCGGCCCGGCGTCGCGGCTGAGACCTGGATCGCCTTCACGCTCGATAAGGGGAAGACGCTCAAGATCGCGGCGGGCCAGAAGGTGCAGAGCGTGCCGCCAGCCGGAGAGCAGCCGCGGGTTTTCGAGACGCTCGCCGATATCACGGCGGACGCCGCCTGGAACAGGCTCCGTATCTTTCCTCCGTCCGCCGCGCGGACGCCTCTTCAGAAGAACAGCACGGGTGAAAGGCTGGATCGCGTCACCGGCCCCGCCGTGGCCGCGGCGCTTGCCCCCGGCGCGGCGGTGGTGCTCTTCAATGACGGCACGACGGATCCGGTCGAGGAAAAGAAAATCGGCACGCTCGCCAACGTGGACGACCGGGTGGCGCTGCGCTGGGACCTGCCCGTGAAATCCGACGCCTGGAACGCCTCCACCCGGGTGTTTCGCTACCGCCGGACGTTCAAGTGGTTTGGGCATAACGCGCCGGCCCAGTACGTGGTCCCCTCGGCGCCCGCCAGCGCACCGCACCGCATAACCTGGAGCCTGACCAATCTGGGCAGTTTGGTCATTGCCGCCGGAACCACGATCCAGCTCGACGGCAAGTACGAGAACTTGGGGGCCGGTCAGAAACTGCTGATTGCCGACTCCGCGACGGGCGGCTACAAGACGCTGGTCACCATCGAGAAGGTGCGGCAGGTCAACGCCGCGTTCGGCCCCCTCGCCGATACGGTTACCGAGCTCACCGTCAAGCGAGTAGGTTCCGGTGTAACCCAGGTGCCCGAAATCACCAGCCGGCAGAAGGTGGTTGTCTACGAGTTAGAGGGCGATGCTATCTCATTCTGGCAGGAGTACTACCAGAGTAACATCACGGGAGACACGCTGTATCTGCCGGGCGTGGCCAGGCAGGACCCCGAGCGGGGCCTGGGAGTGGAAGTCGGACGCACGATCAGTCGCGACGCTTTCGCGGCCGGGGCCGTAATCTGCTTAAGGGAAGTCCAAAAGGGACGCCGGGTCCTTCTCGCCGACGCGAAGGCCGCGCCGGTTCCAGCAACGCTGCGCGAGACGCCGACGGTCGTCCCGGCCAACGCCGGGGAGGGGCAGTTCTGTCATCTGGTGCTGAAGGTGAGTCTCACCGGTTCGCTCTCTCTGGAGACGGCTTCCGCCATGCTGCTCGGTAATGTCGCGGAGGCCAGCCACGGCGAAACGGTAAGCAATGAGACCGTGGGCAGCGGCGACGCCTCGGCGGTGTTCCAGAGCCTGACGCTCAAGAAGGCGCCGCTGACGTGGCTATCCGGTACGAAGGGCCTGTCGAGCACGCTGGACCTGC
The DNA here is from genome assembly GCA_016871095.1 of Acidobacteriota bacterium. GTDB lineage: Bacteria > Acidobacteriota > Terriglobia > Bryobacterales > Bryobacteraceae > VFZS01. Next base: position 4,151 of record VFZS01000293.1, on the reverse strand, counting down.
GGGTGGACGGCATCCGCTGGAAGCAGGTGGCGCAGTTGTACGGGCAGGCCGCGGACGCATCGGTGTTTGAGACGCGCACCGAGGACGATGGCATCACCACTCTCCAGTTCGGCGACGGCCGCAACGGCGCGACGCTGCCCACGGGGAGCAACAACGTGACGGCCACTTACCGGATCGGTTCGGGGCTGGCCGGGCGCGTGGCGGCCGGCTCGCTCACCACGCTGCTCTCGCGCCCAACGGGCCTTTCGGCGGCCAGCAACCCGCTGGCGGCCGAGGGTGGCTCGGACGCCGAGACGCTGGACGAGGCCCGGCAGAACGCGCCGCGGACGGTCCGCACCTTCGGCCGGATTGTGTCCCTGGCGGATTTCGAGGACGAAGTCACGGCCAGCGGGGAGATCGCCAAGGCGCTGGCCACCTGGGTGTGGGACGGCCTGGACCGCTCGATTTACCTGACCATCGCCGGCCAGGCGGGGGCGACGTTTTCCGAGCAGGCCCGGCGCGACCTGGGCGCCAGCCTGAACCGGCTGCGCGATCCGAATCACCGTTTGCGCATCGCCAACTATCAGAAGATCAACATCGAGTTCCGCGCCGGCGTGGCTGTGGACGCGGCCTACGACCGGGACACAGTGCTGGCCGCCGCGCGAGAGGCGGTGCTGGACGCGTTGTCCTTCGACAACCTGCGGCTGGGCCAGTCCATCCACCTGAGCGACCTCTACCGCGTGCTCCAGGATGTGCCCGGAGTGGTCTACGTGGATGTCGATCGCCTGATGTTCAAGCAGCCGGCGTGGATGCCGCTGCTGTTGTTCCTGATACTGCTATGGCTGCGGGGTGTGCAATTCCTGCCCGGCTTTGTCCCGGCTCCGGTGCAGGCGCACCTGCGGATATTCTCCGCGCGGCCCGCGCCGTTCGTGACCGGGGCGATCCTGGCCGCGGAACTGGCGGCGGTGGAATCGCCGACGCAGGACGTGACGATCGAACCGAGGGAGGTCTGAGCACCGATGAGCACCAACCCGGACCGGCTGTACGAACTCCTCCCCGTCATTCACCGCGAGCGTGACGTGGCCGAAGGCTACCCGCTGCGGGCCTTGCTGCGGCTCATCACCGAACAGGCCGATCTGGTGCGGCAGAACATCGGGACCCTCTACGACGACCTGTTCATCGAGACCTGCCGTTCGTGGGTGGTCCCCTACATCGGCGATCTGGTCGGCAACCGGCTGCTGTTCGACGCCAGCCGCCTCACCGCCCTGGATGCCACTTCGCGCGAGCTGTTCCCGGATCTCACCGGGCCGGACCTGCGCCCCACGATCGCGTTGCGCACGCGGGCCGACGTGGCCAAGACCATCTACTACCGCCGCCGCAAGGGCACGCTGGCCATGCTCGAGGAGCTGGCCCGCGACGTGACCGGCTGGCCCGCCCACGCCGTCGAGTTTTTCGAGCTGCTGGGATGGTCGCAGTACCGCGAGCACCTGCGCTTTCAGAGCCGCTGGACGGACGTGCGCAGCGTGGACCGGATGGAGCGCGTTAACGGGCCTTTCGACGAAGCCAGCCACACTGTCGATGTGCGGCGCATCGCGCAGCAGGAGGGATGGCACAACCTCCCCAACCTGGGGTTCTTCCTGTACCGGCTGGGAAGTTACGAGCTGAAGAACGTCCCGGCGCGGATGGCCAGCGCGCCCTGGCGCTACCACTTCAGCCCGCTGGGAAATCCGGCGCCGCTGTTCACGCGGTGGCGCCGCGAGGGCGATGAAAGCGGGCTGGCCGCCGAGCTGCACGTGCCGGCGCCGATAAGGCACGCCTTCTTCCACGAAGACCTGCTGCGCTACCGCAACCTCCCCGCGCCGCCGGCGCGGCCCGACTACACCGATCTCTACGGCCTGCCCGACCCGGTACCCGGCGATCCCACCGGGGTTTCCCCGGAGGCGAGCCTCTTTGTCCGGGTTAACGGCGCCTCGGTCGTGCCCGCGCAGGATCCAAATGCCCCGCCCAGCGTCTTCCAGCCCCAGGTGGTCTGCCGCCAGCTTGAGCCGTGGCCGGCCGCGCGGCCCAGCGGGCGCATCCTGGCGGTAGATGTCCAGATGGGCCGGATCGCCGTAGGCGACGGCTTCGGCGATGTCCGCGGCGTCGATGTCTGCTACCATCACGGTTTCGGCTCCGATCTGGGCGGGGGGACCTACGAGAGACCGAAATGGCTGCTGGCGGCGGGGGTGGCCGAAGTGCAGCTTTTCGTCCAGGAGGGCGTGGCGCCGGGCGCTATCCCCAACACCTACCCGAGCCTCACCGACGCCCTGACCGCCTGGGCCACCACGTTCGCGCGCCCGGATGCGGTCATTATCATCCTCGACAGCCGCACCTACACGCTGCCGCCGAGCCTTCATCTCTCGAATGAAGGCTTCCTGGTCATCGAGGCCGCCAACGGGCAGCGGCCGCTGTTGCAGACCGTGGCGGCGGGCCTCGATATCGGCGTGCTGCCGCCGGCCGTGGCGGGCGATCCGAACCGGGGCGGTGCGCTCACCTTGAGCGGCGTCGTGGTCGAGGGGCACCTGCACGTCACGGGCGACCTGGGCCGGCTGCGGCTTCTGCACGCGACCCTCGTGCCCGGGCGCGCGCTGCGCGAAGACGGCCAGCCCCAGACCAGCCTGCCGAGCATCATCGTGGATGCCGGCCCGGCCAACGCGCCGCTGAACGCACAGCTTCGCCTCGAGGCGGCGTTCAGCATTCTCGGCGCGATCGAATGCCCGGAGCACGCCCAGGGCGTGTGGCTGCTGGACTGCATCCTGGACGCGCTCTCCGGCGAGCGAACGGCGCTGGCCGCCTCCGCAGGCGCCGGCCCGCCGCTCGCCGCCGAGCGGGTCACGGTTTTCGGGCGGCTCGACCTGCGCGAGCTGGAGCTGAGCGAGAGCATTGTCACCGGCTTGGTCCAGACCGCGCGGACACAGGAAGGCTGCGTGCGATTCTCCTGGACGCCGCACCAGTCGCGCACTCCGCGGCGCTTCCGCTGCCAGCCCGATCTGGCGGTCGAGGCCGCTATCCAGGACGCCCTGCGCCGCAATCCCGCGCTGCCGGATGCGGATAAGGTCCAGATCACGGATTTCGTTCAAGGTTATCTGAAGCCGGCCTTCCGCGCGGCGGACTACGGGCGGCCGGAGTACGCCCAGCTCCGGCTGTCGGCGCCGCTGGAGATCCGCAGCGGGGCGGAGGACGGCTCGGAGATGGGCGTCTTCTCGCACGTCAAGCAGCCGCAGCGGGAGGGAAACCTCCAGATACGGCTGGACGAGTATCTGCCGTTCGGGCTTCAGGCCGGGATCATCTACGTCACTTGAGAGGAACACTATGCCAGGCGATTACACCCGAGTAACATTCAACAGTCTCCGCGATTACCTGGGCGTCCTTATGCAACAGGGCCGCGTGCTCCTGGACGCCGACTTCAACGAGCTGGTCGAGATGCTGGACCGCCGCTTCCGCGCCGAGACCATCGATATCATCGGCCACTGCAAGGTTCCTCGCGAGACGCCGCACGGATTCCGCATCCAGATCTCCGGCTCGACCATCACCATCGGGCGCGGCCGCCTGTACGCGGACGGGCTGCTGGCCGAAAACCACGGCACGGGGGAGCGCGAATTCGACCGCGTGCTGGCCGAAGAGCGCGGAACCATGCCGGTGGCCTACGCGGACCAGCCCTATCTGCCCGGCGCCGCGACCCTGGCGCCCCTGCCGTCCCGCGGCGGCCCGCACCTGGTGTATCTCGATGTCTGGCAGCGCGAGGTGACCCACGTCGAAGAGCCGACGCTGGTGGAGAAAGCGGTGGGGGTGGATACGGCCACGCGCCTACAGACGGTGTGGCAGGTCAGGGTGCTGGCCGATGTGCCCCAGGGCACGACCTGCGCCACGCCCGACGCGCAGATCCCGCGCTGGCCCGAGATCATTCGTCCTTCGGCCGGGCGCCTCACCACCTCTCCGGTGGGAGTAGCTACGGATCTGGATCCCTGTCCGGTTCCGGCCGCGGGCGGTTTTCGCGGCATTGAGAACCGCCTCTACCGTGTGGAGATCCACCAGGGTGGGCCGCTCAGCCAAGCCAGCTTCAAGTGGTCGCGCGACAACGCCTCCATCGCCACCCGCGTGACCGGCATCAGCGCCAGCCGGGACGTGCTGAC
>VFZS01000292.1 GCA_016871095.1 Acidobacteriota bacterium | reverse complement strand
CGGCTCGGCCTCGAAGACGAAAACCGCGAGGTAGTGGTCGCTCGAGGGCTTCACGTCACGCTCCGCTTGAAGGGTGTAGTTGCCGGTGAACTCCGGCTCATCCAGGAGCGACAGGACTGTCGCCCTCTCGAAGATCGTTCGAATTGTGAGCGCCATCCTTGGGGCCGATTCCAGATACTCATCGTACCGCCCGGCCTCAGGATTCCGCCGAGTTGGTTCGAAACTGCCGGATGATCCTTCTGATCTCGCGTATCGTGATTCTGCCGACATAGAAGAGGCTCCTGAGCTCGTGGTCGGGAACCCAATGCAGGTCTCCAAGGCAGCGGTATCCAGCACCGGTCAGCGATCTGAGGACTACCGGGCGCAGACGAATATTGTGTTTGGCCAGGTCTTTTGGATCATCCAGCCGAATGTCCATCCAGGCGGGGCGCCGCCCAGGGCCGAGTGAACCGAACTGCCGCTTCTCTCCCGAAAGAAGACCCGATGCGTACGCTTCCCGGGCCAGCCTCAACATACACTCACGCAACTTCCGCTTCGTGCACAGGACTTGGTTGCCACGAGTAAGCGGCAATGAACCCAGGGCGATATCCACAAGGTCCTCAGCAACGGCGGGATCGAGTTCTTCGAGCACGCACAGTCTCCTCCTACGCCAGGATATCCACAGCTCCGGCGTTGGCGCTACCGTCCAACCCGGCCAACAAAGTCGTAAAACCTCAAACTCGCGCGGGTATTAGTTGACAGGGGCGCGAAGGCGTCCTGAAGACCAGACAGCGGGCAGGCCGCCAAGCGGGACTCGTTGTGGGTGCTGGAGAAGGTTGCAGGCAGCCACCGGGTGCTTGGCAGCAGTGCGGCTGTGCCGCAGCTCCAGCATCAACCCACCGGTTCCAGCTCTGCTTGGCCACCCGCGCCGGAGGATCGTGCGGATGTGGACCGAGGACGAACAGGTCGGACAGGCGCTGGCTGAGATCGCAGGGCTGCTGGCTACGGCCTACCAGCGATACGTGAAGGTGCGTCGCTTTCCCGGCCCGGCGGCGGCAGATTCTGGCGAAGAACTACTTGATAACGGGCGCGTTCAGAGCCTTCATGAACAGTAGTTGACATGCCGGAGAACGAAAAGATGAAGGCGGCGGACCAGCTTTTCGGGTTGGGCGAAGTGGACCGCCTCGCGCTGATGAGCCCCCCGGATCTGCACCGGATGTACCGTGATCTCTTCGGCCAGGACGTGCCGACCTCCAATAGCTATTTCCTGCGGCGGAAGATCGCCTGGCACTTGCAGGCGCGCGCCCAGGGGGGCCTGCCGGATTCCGCCCGGCAGCACGCACTGGCCATCGCCCGTGATGCCGAGCTGCGGGTCCGGATCTCGGAGAACGCCTCCCGGCGGCACCACGGCGCGCCAATGGACCGCGTGGCCACCACCGCGGTCGCGCCGCTCCACGATTCGCGCTTGCCACTGCCGGGGAGCTTGCTGGTCAAGGAGTTCCAGGGGGAGACGATCGTGGTTAAGGTGCTCGACGAGGGCTTCGAGTTCGATGGCCGCCACTTCCGCTCGCTCAGCGCCGTGGCCCAGGCGATCACGGGCACCAAGTGGAATGGCTACTTGTTCTTCCAACTCACCAAGGAGAAATAGCGTGCCCACGGAGCATCGGACCAAGGAGCCAAGGGCGGTTACCGCGAGCCACCCGGCGGTGCGCTGCGCCATCTACACGCGGAAGTCGACCGACGAGGGCCTGGACCAGGCCTTCAACACGCTCGACGCGCAACGGGAGGCGGCCGAGGCCTTCATCAACAGCCAGCGCCACGAGGGGTGGGTGGTGTTGCCCCAGAAGTACGACGATGGCGGCTACACGGGCGCCAACATGGAGCGGCCCGCACTCCGGCGCCTGCTGGAAGACGTCAAGGCCGGTGTGGCGAGCTGTGTGGTGGTGTACAAGGTGGACCGCCTCACGCGCTCGCTGCTGGACTTCGCCCGGATCATGGAGGTGCTGGACAGGCATGGCGCGACGTTCGTGTCGGTGACCCAGCAGTTCAACACGACCAGCTCCCTGGGGCGGCTGACGCTGAACATTCTGCTGTCCTTCGCGCAGTTCGAGCGGGAGATGATCGCCGAACGCACCCGCGACAAGATGGGCGCCGCGCGGCGCAAGGGCAAGTGGGTCGGCGGGAACCTCGTCCTCGGCTACGACGTGGCGCCGCGTGGCGGAGCCTTGGTGGTGAACGAAGAAGAAGCGCAACGGGTCCGCGCGATCTTCGCCCTGTACCTGGAGTACGGTTCCCTGATGCCCGTGATCGAGGAGCTCGACCGGCGTGGGTGGCACGTCAAGGCCTGGACCACACGCGAGGGGCGTCGTGTCGGCGGGAAGCCGTTCACGAAGAACCGGCTCTACAACCTGCTCACCAATGTGATCTACCTCGGCAAGGTCGATTACGGCGGCCGCATTTACGACGGCGAACACGCTCGGATCGTCGATGACCAGACCTGGAACCAGGTCCAGGAACTGCTGAACCGCAATGGCCGGCGTGGCGGCCGAAATGTCGCCAGCCGGCACGGCGCGCTGCTCAAGGGGATCGTTCGCTGTGCCAGTTGCGAGGTGGGCATGGTCCACACCTACACCAACAAGGGCAATCGGCTGTATCGCTACTACGTGTGCGTAAAGGCCCACCAGCGGGGCTGGAACCACTGCGCCACGCGGTCGGTCTCCGCGCCCGCCCTGGAGAGCGCGGTGGTCGAGCAGATCCGGGGCATCAGCCAGCATCCCGCCATGTTGGGCGAGGTGATGCGGCAGCTTGCGGAGCAGCAGCAGCTCCAGATCGCTGCCCTCCAGACAGAGCGGGCGGCCATCGAGCGGGAGCTGGCGAAGGTGGCGACTGAAATGTCTGGCACCGTCTCGCTGGTCGGCGGCAATGGAGGGGGAGCACGATCCGCGGCGGACCGCCTGGCCGAGCTTCACGAGCGCGTCGCGGGGTTTGACCGCCGGCTGGCGGAGATCCGCCGCGAGGTTGCCGACCTCGAAGCCCAGCAAGTCGATCCCGCAGCGGTGGAGCCCGCGCTTCGGGACTTTGACCCGTTGTGGGAGCACATGAGCACCTGGGAGAAGGGGAAGTTCATTCGCACGTTGGTGGAGCAAGTGCGTTACGACGGCACCACCGGCACCGTGACGCTCAACTTCCGCTCGAGCGGCATCAAGAACCTCTGCGCCTGGATGCCACCACCACAGGAGAACAGCCATGCAGAACTCCAGCGCGCTTGAAATCCAGTTCCAACTCCACCCCGTCCCCGGGCGGCGCGTGCAAAGTGATGCAGCGCCCGCGAACCGGGTGGCAGGACCCGGGCGATTGCCGCGGGTCACGCGGGTGCTTGCGCTGGCGATTCAGTTTCAGGAGATGATCCGCCGGGGGGAGGTCCGCGACTACGCCGACCTGGCCAGGCTGGGCTGCCTCACGCGGGAGAGGATCAGCCAAATCATGAAGCTGGTCTGGCTGGCGCCCGACATCCAGGTCGAGTTGCTGTTTCTGCCCCCGACGCACGGTGGGCGCTATCCGATCAGCGAGGTTTCCCTGCGCCCGATCGCACAGGAACTGGACTGGGCCAAACAGCGGGAGTTGTGGCGTAACCTCAAGCAATCCAAGCACTTGCAGTGAATCCGCGGCGCTCCTGGATTTCCACAACCATCCACAGGGCCGACCCTGTCAAGCTCTGAATTCGGCGTAAAATCAGCTAGATAAGCTGTGGAGATCTTCGCGTTTTATTCGCCATGCTACTCTGGGATTTCGTTGCGTTTGTAGTCGCAATCAGGGGCTCTCAGCCACTCGTGAGCATGCGGTAGTGGGGAGTCACGCCCGTGGCCGCGGAAAGCACGACGATGCAGGGATCCCCCGCCAAAAAGGAGGGCCTTTGTGCCGACCATCTTCAATCCTCAATCCTTCTTTCGTCACGTCCCAAATGCATTGCTGGAGCAGTTCTTCTCCTCGGTTCCCGCCTTCGCGGGCTTCGACTGGAGTTCGGTGAGCGAGCGGCGAGTTGAGCCGATCTACGAGCGATGCAATCTGATCCCGCCGGCGGAATGCGCCAGGATCTTCAACGTCTTTCGGACGGTCGAATCGCTGGCCAATCCGCTCGGGACGCAGGTGCTGATCGAGGCCGCCCGCGACATTGACGTCGACGTGGCCGCCGAGATCGCAGCGCAGGCGAGCGCCCATGAGCGCGCCCTCTGGTGCTACCTGCGGGACAAACGCATCTTTCGGACGGCCCGCCTGCTGGGGCACATCGACACGCTGCCGAAGCGGTCCTGGGAGACGCTGAAGAACCTGCCGGTGAAAGCTATCGAGGTCACGCCGGAGATGCTGGCAGAACTCGGGCGGCAGTTCTCGGAATTCTTCTGGACCACGCAGAAGCGCGGCGAAAGGTGCGTCATCGAGCACCGGCGGCGGGAGGGCGATGTGGACTGCTTCTTCGCCTATCCGTCCGATTACCTCGAAGAGCGCTTCGGGTATGACGACGATGGTCAGTTCGAGTTCCAGCGCCGGAGGCCGGCATTTGAGGTCATCTTTGGGTATCACCGCCGGGACGGCACCACCGACACGTATGTCCAAGGCGGCCAGAAAGTCCGGCACCCGCTGGCGCAGATCTTCGCGAGAGTGGTTCTTGGGATGGACCACCTGCCGGAGGTGTTCGCCGAAGACCCCTTCAATCTGGAGATCTTCAAGAACCCGAACATCACCTTTCCCACGAGTCCGGCCCACAACATCAGCCTGGTCCGCGTGCAGGCGATGCGGCTCCAATTCCACGGCCACCGCGCCGGGCGGATCACCGTCGCCATCGCCGATCCCAGGTCAAAGGAGGGGTCGGTGTACGACGTGATCGCCGATAAGCTCGCCGAGAAGTATGCTCGCCTCGCGGCTGTGACGGTCCTCGGGGTCACGATGCAGGCCTTCCTGCGGGATGCCGACGGCAAGGAGAGGGTCGTGCCGTTCAAGGTCAGCGCGCCCGCAACCTGCGACCTGGGAGACAGCCCCGAGGAGCAGCTGTTGCGCGGGTATCTGCCCGAGTGGGGGATCGAGAAACATGCCAGCGATCTGGCCGCGGCTGCTTGAGCGGCTGGCATCGGGCGATCCGGTCGTCGGTGTCGATGAGCGTCGCCGGTGGGGCCGGCGGGAATTCGAGCATGCCATCGGAATGGGGATCTTCCGAGAGACCGAGCCCGCCACGTGCATCCTGTGCGACGCCTGCCCGGAGCGGCACTGGGCGGAAGTGCACGTGGCAGGCGTCAGTCGGCGCAGGTTCTATGCGTGCCCGGAGGAAGGCACGCAGCATGTGGATGCGGAGCGACTGCGGCAGTGGCGGATCGATGCCGGGCGCGTGGCCGAACTTACGGCCGGGGCGCTGGGGATTTCGACGACGATTGAGGTGCTGCTGCTACAGCACCTCTGGCGGCTTGGCCGGCGGCGGCTGGGCGGCCGCTACCGCGATATCTTCCTGGGTGTGGGCGGCGGTCCGCCGCTTGCGGAAATGTCAGCGGCGATTCGACGATCGATCGGTCAGGGCTCGGCCCTGCTGCTGAGCGTGGGCTGTGACGGGAATCCGGCCGAGATCCCCACCGGCCACCAGGTGGTCGATTTCATGGCCATATCGCGGCTGGAGGGCGTGCAGGTAATAGTCGATCTCGAATACTTGGAGGACAGGTGTACGGAGGGCACGCCACCTGCGCGACCAACGCTGCCGAGCATCCCGGCTCCCGCGGGAGCGACATGGCGGGATGTCTCCGTCACCGTGTTTGAGGGGTTTCTCCGAATCACGATAGGCGGCAAGGAGCAGGAGGTGGAGTTCGCCGAACTCGGCGTGGACTGGCAATCGCAGACCATCCAGTTGTTGAAGCTGTTCGCCGCCGCGCGGGGGACACTGGACGCCGCCAAAATCGGGGATCTGGGTGCCGGAGACACAGGGGCCAGAATGCGGGTCCGGCGGCTTCGCCGAGTCTTGCAGGAAGTCGTTGAGGTGGATGGCGATCCGATTGAGAATCACCGCAGGTCGAAGGTCTACGCCTGTCAGTTTGAGATTCGCCTGGCCGGAGATGAAGGCCACCGCACGCTGGCCGGCGTGACGTGGCTCGATTTGGCCTTCCACGAGCGGAGCGACGGTCGAATTGCCGTGGCGGCTCCGGAGAGGCGCCACTTCCGGGCCCGCGGGGCGCAGAACCACCGCGGCGAAAGCACCGGAGAGGTAGCCGAGGAGTGTCGAACTGCAACCCGGACATACTGTCTGGAGGAGATGGGCCTGCGAACTCAGGCCGGCCGGCTGTCTTCTGAAGGGGCCGCCTTCGTCGGCTTACTGCGCGCCGGTGGCAGGCTCCCGCGCCGTAGCAACGACCTGGTCGTGCTCAGACTCGCCCAGCAACTCCGGGAGTGGACCGGGCTGGAAGGTGAGCCTCTCCACTTGGTGGAAGCCTCCCGGTCGTGGACCGCGGTATTCGCGTGCTCGAGCGAGGTCAAGACGTCATAGGGGTGCAGCGATGGCAGCGGAAGTGGGGCTCATACGGAACATGGCGGACACGGCAGGTTGGCGATTCCAGGAGTTTCAGTTTGACAGCGACCTGGATCCGGAGTGGCTGCGCTGGCGCAAGGTCCAACAACGCAACGGCGGCCGCGCCGCACGTGAACTTCGTGACATGTGGGAGCAGGCGGTACTGGCACGGGTCGAACTGACCCCGGAGCTGGAGCGAATGGAACCTCCGTTTCTCAGCGGGGCCAGTCCGGCGCCCGTGCTCCGCAAGTTGACGCTTGCCCTGGTGCGCGGATGCTACGCTGTCGAGATTCATGTCAAGGTCTGGACCGGGGCCTGGGAAACGGTGATGGTTGGCAGCCTTTCCTACCAGCAGGCCGTGCCGTTTCTCGAACGAGGCAAACTCCGGGCCAAGAACTACGACAAAGTACTCCCCGTCGTGATCCGCCACTGCGTGTATACCGACGCACACCTTCTCGGGAGGCCCGAGTTGCGATGCCTTCTGGCCGGCAAGTTGCCC
>VFZS01000291.1 GCA_016871095.1 Acidobacteriota bacterium | reverse complement strand
GGGATGCCGGTCCGGCGCGCGCGGAGGCGGGCGGAGCTGCGGCGTGAGCGGCGCGTTGCACGCCCTTAGCGGCTGGGACGGCCTCCCGTTTGCCTCCCGGAACGCGCCGGGGCCGCCCGGCGCGAACTGGCGGCCGGCCCGCGCGGCCGCCGGGCTCCCGGGACTGGAACTCTGACATGGGCCTGGAAAGCGTTGGCACGCCCCTGCTGTGGATCGGCTTCACCCTGTTCGTGCTGGCGATGCTGGGCATCGATCTGGGCGTGTTCCACCGCCGGGCTCACGAGGTCTCCGTGCAAGAGGCGCTCGCGTGGACCTGTGTATGGATCGCCCTGGCCCTGCTGTTCAACGTGGGGGTGTACCTCTGGTTCGGGCCGCAGCGCGGGCTGGAGTTCTTCACCGGGCACCTGATCGAGAAGGCGCTTTCGGTGGATAACATCTTCGTCTTCCTGGTGATTTTCTCCTACTTCGCGGTCCCGCCGGCCTTCCAGCACCGGGTGTTGTTCTGGGGGATCATGGGCGCCCTGATTATGCGCGCCGCATTCATCCTGACGGGCGCGGCGCTGCTTCAGAGGTGGCTCCACAGGGAGCGCTCACCCGATTCGCCGGCCTGCTCCTTCTTCTCCTCGAGGAGCTGGCGCACACCCCGGGCGGAGCCCAGTCCGATGGCCAGGCTGCTGGCCAGCACGGCTCCTCCGAAGAACATAATGAAGGCGGTCAGAAACACGGTGCGGGCGAAGTTGAGCTGGTCGGCGGCGGCCACCACGGCGGCAAACATGATGACGATGCGCACCACCCCGGCCAGCCGGCGGGGGTAGGGGAACTCCTCGTTGACCGCCCACACCAGCATGCTCCGGCTGAGGTACTGGCTGAGCCAGGCGCCCACCAGCAGGATGAGTCCGGCCATCACCAGCTTGGGCAGCAGGAACACGAAGCTCTGGGTCATCTGGGTGGTGAGGTCCGTGTTGAATATGCTCAGGCCGGAGAGCAGCCCGGTCAGCAGAATGCCCCAGTAGACCGTCTCCGCCACCAGCCGTGTGGCGCGCAGGCGGCCGGAGCGGTCCAGCACGAAAGCCACCCCGCTCTGACGCAGGAACTTGTCGATGGCGGGTCCCTTGAAGATGCGGTAGATGACCCAGCGGACCGCCAGCGCGATAAGGAACGCGCCCAGCACCAGAACCAGAGCCGCCAGCATGGACGGCAAGTGCGTGGTCACCTGGGCGTGGAGGCGGTCCAGCGCTCCTTGCAGCACTTCTCTCAATGTCTCGACCATGTTTTCATCCCTCCACGGCCGCACTGGGCGGCCCCGCGGGCTCTGGGGCGGGCGGGGTTTCCCCAGCCTTCGCGGCCGGCTGCAGCCGCCCGTCCCAGCAGTCTATCAAATAAGGCTTGAGTTTCTCGAACTGGAGGCACAATTGCTCCATTTTTTCTTCGACCTGGGCCGACACCAGTTCCTGGGTCTCCTGGACGAAGGAGGCCACTCGCGCCAGGTACAAGGGCGTCAGGGAGCGCAGTATGTAGCCCCTCGAGACCGGGTGGCGGTTGTGCGCGCAGGCCAGGTCCAGCACCACCCGCGCCCACAACTCGTCGTCCAAGTGGAAGTTCTTGGCGCCCCCCGAAACCTCGCGGCCAAGCTTGCGGATAGCCGCGTAGGTGTCCGCATGGAGCGCCATGGCCCAGATCTCTCCCAACTCCTGGCAGCCGCGCCGGAAGGCGTTCACCATGCGCTCCAGGTTGACGGAGACGGGGTCCAGCCCCACGTCAAATTGGAAGCCGAACAAATCCGCCGGAGCGCTGCCGCCGCGGGTCCTCCAAACGGGCGCGTATTCCTGCATCAGCATAAATACGCTGCCGACCACCTGCTGAAGCATGGCGGTGAGGTCGGAGCTGGGATCCTTGGCATCGTGCAGCTTGGCGCCCAGAAAACTCTGGCACACCCGGAATCCTTCGGCCAGGGCGATGGTGGTCATCCAGATGTCGATGCCGTAGCGGGCCACCTCGGTTTCCCAGTCGTCCCGCTTGAGGTAGCGCGAGACCAGCCGCGCCGACACCCCGAACTCGCCTCCGATGGGCTGGCGGACCCGCAGCCCGTACAGCGCGCGGGTGAGCGGGTAGACGATGCTGTTGGTGATGGTCCCGTCGTACTTGTGCCGGTGGTAATAGGGCGCCACGAAGTCGTAGTCGGCGAACAGGACGGGGCGCAACAGCAAGTCGATCCACTCGGGGGTGATCGAACGCAGGTCCGAATCCACCACGGCGCAGGCCTTGGCCTGTAGTCTGTCGGCCAGGCTGAAGATCAGGCGAAAGGCGCTGCCCTTGCCGGGGATCCCGTGATAAGGAAAGGAGAGGCGGTGCGCGGCCACCAGGGGAGTGGACATCAACAGCAGGTGGCGGTCCTCCACCCGCGCGGACAAGACGGCGTCCCGGGTGTTATCGGCCGATCCGCCGTCGGAGTTGACCACCACACCGGTCAGGTGGGGGAAGTACTTGGCCAGCCCGGCGTATGCCGCCCGCACCACGTGCCCGATGGTGCGGGAATTGTTGTAGCTGGGAATGCCTACGACGATATCGGCTTTGCCAATCAGCTCGGCCGCCCGCCGCGCCTCCTCGGGCATGGGTGCATCGGCCATCAAGATCTCCCTAGGCGGACCGGCCCGCGGCCTGCCGTGAGTCCTTCTCGACCGCGTCCTGGAGCAGCTCGAAGAACTCCGGGATAGCGGCCAGAACCCGGTTCCAGTTGGGGATCAAAGGCTGGCCGCGGGGATCCGCGGTGGTTTCCGCCGCCGCCCTTCGGATGCTGTCGGCGAAGGTGGCCACGGCCATTTCCTCGGCGTGCCGGTCGAACTTCAGGCCGTTCAGCATGGCGTCGGCGTAGTAGCGCGCGATCGTGTCTTGCGCCATCCGCACGTAGCGCTGTTCCAGGCTACGGAAGTGATCCGCGCTGAAGACCACCCCTTCGGCGGCCAGCGTCCGGAACAGGGACTTGGCGATGTCGCCGGCCATGCGCGCCAGCCCCTTGGACGGGTCGTCGGTGGACAGGGTCTGGTGCTTGTGCTCGTAAGTATCAATCAGGTCCACCTGGCAAATCCGGGACACCGCGCAGTTTCGGAAAACCTCGGCCAGCACACCCACTTCCAGGCCCCAGTCCGGGGGAATGCGGTTCACCCGGGCCAGGCTGATGTCCATGGCGAACTCGCCGGCCAGCACGTAACGGAAACTGTCCAGAAACTTCAGGAAGGGTGCGCCGGGGGCCATGCCCTCCATGGCCCGGATGAGCGGGGCCACGAACAGCCGGGTCACCCGGCCGTGCATGCGGTCCGTCACCCGGGCGTAGTAGCCTTTGCAGAACTCGAAGGCCAAGTGGGGATGTGTAACCGGGTAGCAGAGGCGGGCCAGTAGCTGGCGGTCGTAGTTGACAATATCGCAATCGTGCAAGGCGATCACGTCGCAGTCCCGCATGGCCAGCAGGTAGCCATAAGCCATCCAGCAGGAGCGGCCCTTGCCGTCCGGGCCGGCCGACAAGCCCTTCTCGGTCAACATCGCCAGCAGGCTCTGGATCCGCTCACTATCCATCCACAAGACCGTAACCGGGGTGTAGAAGTCCTTGAAGAAGGACCGCGCCCGATTGTACTCCTGCGGGGAGGTCCGTCCCATGGTGAGCACAATGCGCTGCAAGTAACGCACTTGTTTGAGTTCCGCGACAATGCGCTGCATGGCGGGGGTCTCAAACTCCGAAGCCAGGGCCGGCAGGACCAGACCTACCGGCCGGTTTCGGCCGAATCTCTCGAGGTCGGCTTCCAGGCGCTCCAGGTTGTTGGGCTTGAGGCGATGCAGGGTTGTGACTACCCCGGTTTGATAGAAGTCAGCCATTCGGACAGTCTCCTTCACCAAGGGTAGAGGGATGTCCGGCGCGAAGACATCCGGCCAACACGGTAGGAGGTGCTGGAAAAGGCGGTAGTCCGGCCGTGGGGCACCGCCGGTGGGCGCTGGCGCGACCGGAGTGGGCTATGATCGCTGATACGGAGCGAGGTCCATGAGTATGGCCACAGGCTTGACTGGCGTTCACCCCGGCTGGAGACGCACCGCCTACGCCGAAGAACCGGATTTCACGCGTCCCCTGCTGGAGATCTCGAGCGAAACCGGGCAGCGCATGTTCGAACGGCTGCGTTGCCTCTACGGCACCGAGGCCGCCCGGGAGACCATCCCCGAGCTGGTGCGGCTGCTGGGGGTGCATCACGCTCACAAGACCGATGAGCTGATCGAGGCGGAGCGTAGCTTCGACCCGGCGCAGCGGTTCAGCGAGCGGGACATGGTGCTGGTCACCTACGGCGACATGGTCCGTTCAGCGGGGCGCACGCCGCTGGCCGCGCTGGTCGAGTTCCTTCACGCCCTGCGCCGCCGGGCCCCGGTCTTCAACAGCTTGCACCTGCTGCCCTTCTTCCCTTACTCCTCCGACCGGGGCTTCTCGATCACCGACTTCCGCGCCGTGGACCCGCTGCTGGGCTCCTGGCAGGACATCGAGGAGGCCGGCAAGTCGTTCCGCCTGATGTTCGACGGGGTCTTCAACCACGCTTCCTCGAAAAGCCCTGCCTTCCGCGAGATGCTCGGCGGCAACCCCGCCTATCAGGATTTCGCGGTCACCTTTCAGTCCCGCGACGATCTGACGGCCGAGCAGCGCCAGATACTGCGGCGCCCCCGCACCAGCGAAATCCTCACCATGTTCCATTCCATCAGCGGGCCGGTGTGGGTATGGACGACCTTCTCGCCGGACCAGATCGACCTCAACTACCGGAACCCCAAGGTGTTGCTGAGCGTCATCGACACCCTGCTGCTGTACGTGCGCAAGGGGGCCGACCTGGTGCGGCTGGACGCCGCCACCTACTTGTGGGACGAGCCCGGGACCCCGGGCGCCAGCCTCACCCAGACCCACGAGATCATACGGCTGTTTCGCGACGTGCTGGATCTGGGGGCGCCACACGTGGCGCTGGTCACCGAGACCAACGTGCCGCACGAGGAGAATATCGCCTACTTCGGCGACGGCGCCGGCGAGGCGCAGGCGGTCTACAACTTCGCGCTGCCCCCGCTGGTGTTGCACGCCTTTTACCGTCAGGACGCCTCCCATCTCTCGGCCTGGGCCCGGGAGCTGGAGTACCCCTCCCCCACCACGACGTATCTGAACATCCTGGACACCCACGATGGCATCGGCCTGCCCGGGGTGGCCAACATCCTGCCCCCGGAGGAGCTGGAGTTCCTGCTGGCGCGTGCGCGGCAGCACGGCGCCTTCATTTCCTACCGGCACGCCAGCGAAGGCGGGCGCGCCCCATACGAGATCAACTGCACCTGGTACAGCGCGCTGAACATGGACAACAGCGGCGAGGAGCGCGCTCTCCAGGTGAAGCGTTTCGTGGCTTCCCGCGGCATCGCGCTGGCGTTGCGCGGCGTGCCGGGGATTTACCTCCACGGCCTTATCGGCAGCCGCAACGACGTGCAACTGGCCCTGCGGACCAGGGTCAAGAGAGACGTAAACCGCGCCCGGGTGGACGGGACCCTGCTGCTGAAAAACCTCGCTGAGCCCGGCTCCAAGATGAACCTCATTAACGACCAGTTGGGGCGCCTGCTGGATATGCGCGTCCGTCACCGGGCCTTCCATCCCAACGGCGAGCAGCGGGTCCTCGCGCTTGCTCCCGGGATCTTCGCTGTCCTGCGCGTGGCGCCGGGCGGCGATGAACGCATTCTCGCCTTGACCAATGTGACGGCCGAACCTTGCTGTCTGGAGGCGCCGCTGGCCGAGATCGGGCCGGCGGAGACCAACTGGTACGACCTGGTGGCGGGGCGCGGCTGGACGGCGGCGGAGGGCAAGCTGGTGGTGCGTTTACAGCCCTACGACGTGATGTGGCTGGCGCCGTTTAGCGAGCTGGAGTACCGCATCGAGTCCGAGCTGAAATAGTACCCGGCGCGGAGCGGACTCGCTGTACACTCGTAGTGCGGGCGGTGAGTGGTCATGCGGGTATGGGGCGGAGTGCTTCTGGCGGTGGCCCTGGCGCTGGGCGGCTGGGCCGGACACCGCCTGTGGCCCCGCAGCCTGGTGGTCCATCCGGGAAAATCCCTGGCGCCCGCGGTCGAGGCGCAAGCCGGCGCGACGGCGGTCCGGCTATCCACCCGGCGTCTGCTGGCCGACGCCGGGCAGTATGACGACGAGCTGTTCGCCTGCCTCATGTTCGACTGGGTGCGGGGCATGGTGGCCCCGCAGGGCGCCGAGGCCCTGCTGACCTACCAGAAGGGCGAGCAGGGCCTGGTCTACACCCTGCGACTGCATCTGCCCGACGACCTGCTCACGGCGCTTCCCCACCTGGCCTACTGGCAGGCCGCCGGCATTCTGCCCGAGTTCGAATGGCGGTGGGTCACCGCCGAGGCGCTGGCGTTCTACCGCTCTCAGGCGCAGCGGATGCAGGACGCCTACAACCTCTCGGCGCGCCGGGAGCTGGAGGGCCTGGACCGGGAGGAACTGGTGGCTTACCTGCGCCGCTTCATCCGGTTCAAGTCCCTGACCGACCGCCGGGTGCGCAGAAAGCTCGAGCCCGCCGCCCAGGCCCTGTCCGAGGAGGATGCCCACCGTCTCTCCTCCGACATCGTGACGGTGGCGGACTTCTTCTCCCTGCCGCTGGATTTCTTCCTGGGCATCGGGGCCATGGAGAACAACTACCTGAACGTTCAGGGCGACCTGGGCCATGCGGTGTGGAAGCGCCGGGCGCAAAAGGGTGATGTGGTCCTGAGGCGCGGCCGCCGGGGTGTGCTGGTGCTGAACGAGTCCAGCGGCATCTGGCAGATCACCCGGGAGACCCTGCGCTACGCGCACCGGCTGTATGAAAAGGGTCAGCGGGATTACTCCCGGCTTCCCGAACATCTGAGGCCGCCCCAGGAGCTGAACCTCGCCGAGGTCCCCTCGGAGGTGCTGGCCACTTATGCCGGCCTGTTGTTCCGCGATCTGCTGGACCGTTTTCGGGGTGATGTGGCGCTGGCCGTG
>VFZS01000290.1 GCA_016871095.1 Acidobacteriota bacterium | reverse complement strand
CGGTGTACGACTGGGTGGGCGATCCCGTGCCGGGCAGTTTCCACCTGCTGCACAATCCCGCGGGGCGCGCGAAGCTGCTGGACATGCAGACTTACTACCCCAAGATGCTGGCGCACTGCACGGAGTACCTGGACAGCGTGGGGGACAACTTCCTCAACCTGGCGGCCACCAACCTGGGCGTCAACGCTTACATGCTGACCGGTGAGGCCAAGTACCGCGACTGGGTGCTCGAGTACGTCAACGCCTGGAAGCAGCGCACCGAGGCCTGCGGCGGCAACATCCCCAGCAATGTCGGACTGGACGGCAAGCCCGGCGGGGAGCACAAAGGCCAATGGTGGAAGGGCACCTACGGCTGGAACTTCACCATCTTCGACGGCGAAATCGAGAAGATCGCACACCGCAACTACCTCACCGCCGCTTCGTGGGTGGGCTTCGGCAACGCCTTGCTGCTGACCGGCGACCAGAGCTACGTCGGCGTACTGCGCCGCCAGTTGGACAACATCTACGCGCAGAAGAAAGTGATAGACGGGCGGGTGATGCTGCCACAAATGTACGGCGACCCGCGCGGTTACAAGTTCGACGGCGCGCCCGAATGGTACCATTACACCGCCGACTTGCACACGGACCGCCTGACCGAGATCTACCTCTGGTCGATGGACCGCAAGGACCTGGAGCGCGTGCCGAAGCGGGGCTGGATCGGGTTCCTGGAGGGGCAGGAACCGGGCTACCCGGAGCAGGTCCTGGCTGCGGACTTCGCGCACATCCGGCGCAAACTCGAGCAGATCCGCAACGACGATACGAGCGCGGACACGCGCCTGGCCGACTACCTGCTCGACTTCAACCCCGCCGCCACCAACTCGCTGGTGAACCTGATGCTGGGCGGCTACTTCGCCAGCGGGCGCATTTGGGCGCTGCACAGCCGGTTCCGTTACTTCGATCCGGTGGCCCGGCGCGCGGGCGTGCCCCAGGACGTGGGGGCGTTAGTCGAGAAGCTGGGCGCGGATTCCGCCACGCTCACGCTGGTGAATGTGAACCCGGTCGAACCGCGCACCGTGGTGGTACAGGCGGGCGGGTTGGGCGAGCACCGCTTTGACGCGGTCACGGCGGGCGGCAAGACCACACCGGTGGGAGGCCCGCTGCTGACCGTGCGGCTGGAACCCGGCTCAGGCGCGCGCCTGGAGTTCCGCATGAGCCGCTACAAACAGCCGCCCACCCTCTCCCACCCCTGGGACCGGTGAGAGAGGGACAAAGGCGATCCCCTCCCCCGGCGGCTGGCTCAGGCCCTGCCCGCCGCATCCCCAGTTCCAACCCGCTACACTGGTGACGTGGAGTTCGAGTGGGATCCAGAGAAGGCATCCCAGAATCTGCGCAAGCACAAAGTGTCCTTCAATGAGGCCGCTACCGTGTTCGGCGATTTCCTTGGCGTCACGGCCTCTGACCCAGACCGGTCTGCTGAGGAGCACCGGCACATCACAGTCGGGCGGTCTGATCGGGGGCGCCTGCTGATGGTCGCTCATGCGGAGCGCCGCGGACGCATCCGGATCATCAGCGCGCGGAGGCTGACCCGAAGTGAGAGGAGAGCCTATGAAGAAACCCAGACGTGAGAGGAACGACGAATTGCGCCCCGAATACGACCTGCACCAGTTGCTGAAGGGAGGGGTGCGCGGCAAGTACGCGAAGCGCTACCATGCGGGTACCAACCTGGTCCTATTGGATCCCGAGGTCCGGAAGGCCTTTCGCAACGAGAGAGCCGTCAATGAGGCCCTGCGCTTGGTGATCCAGTTGCGCAGCATTGGCAGCGGCAGAGCCCGCGCCACCTGAGGGCGGAGCGGATCCACCCCTGGGACCGTGGCCTGGTCGGGAAGTAGGCCGCGCTACGCCTTGGGCCGCCAGGCCACGCAGTCGATCTCGATCTTCATTCCCGGCGCCACGAAGCGGGCCTCGACCGTGGTGCGGGCCGGCTTGTCAGCCCCGAAGAACTCGGCGTAGACCTCGTTCATGGCGGCGAACTCGCCCCCGTCCTGAAGGAACACCGAACACTTGACCACGTCGGCCAGCGAAGCCCCGCAACCCTCCAGGATGCGCTGGATGTTGCCCAGCGTCAGGCGGGTCTGCTGGCGGATGTCGCCGGTGAACATCTCGTTGGTGACGGGGTCGATCGGCCCCTGGCCGGAGACGAAGAGGAAGTCTCCCGCGCGGACGGCTGGTGAATACGGCCCCCGCGGCACGGGGGAACCGGAAGGGGTAAGACGCTCGATCATGGGCAAAAGACTCCTCTAGCGTTTGTAGCAAACCGGCGGGCCGGTTGGAGCTACATGGCGGTCTTCTTGCGTGTGCGCCGCGCGCCGGTGCGCTGCTGCCGCTGCGGGTGCTCACCCTCGGCGGCCTTCTTGCGCGGGCGCGGGGTTCGCTTGCGCTTGACCCCAGCCGGCAATACCAAGGGCGCACTCTCATTGGACTCGGGCTGCTTCTCGTCGTCCTCCGGCGGAGGCGCCTCAGGCGCTTCCGGCAACGCGGGCGGATAGAACTCCGCGCCCAGGAAGATCACCAGGCCCCGCTCCTCGTCCGGCACCACACGCACCAGTAGCTTGTCCTGCGCGTAGTTGACGAACTCGGTGAACTCCTGGAAGCCGTACTTCTTGCAGTCGAACTCCGGCTGCGTCTCCTTGACCAGGGCGGCCAGTTCGTCGGGCAGCAACCCGGGGTCGAGTTCCAGCCGGTGCGTCTCCAGCACGTCGCGCAGCAACGGCAGGGCTTGTTCGGGCCTGGGCGCCGGGACTTCGGTCTTGGTCTTGCGTTCGATCACGTAGCGGCCTTCGCCGCCGCTGACGTTGACGTAGCCGGCGGCCTTCAGCTTCTCAACAAACTCGCTGAAGCTGCCCGCCCCGTAGGCCCTCTCGGAGAAAGCCGAGTCGAGCTGGAGCATGGTGGACTTGAGCAGGCCCAACTGGGGCGTGACCTCGCGGCGCTCGAGCACCTGGAGGGCACGCTCGAGCAGCGGCATGGCCTGACCCAGTTCCAGCGGCGCGGGCCGGTGGCGCGGCGGGCGTTGCTGGTGCTGCTGCTGCGGGCGGCGGTCGCCCTTGCCATCCCCGCCGTGAGACCGCTCTTCGCGCGGCGGACGGGCCTGCTGCCGCTGCGGTTCGTCCAGCAGCGCCTCGAAGCTGATGAACTCGTGGCAGTTCTTCTGCAAGATGGTACTGGTGAAGGCCTTGCCTCCCACCACAAAGACGGTCTTGCCGAACTCCTTGAGCTTGTTCAGCAGCGGGATGAAGTCGCTGTCTCCGCTGACGATGGCGAAGGCGTTGACGTGATCGTGGGTGAATGCCATCTCCAGCGCGTCCAGGGCCAGGTTGATGTCGGCGCCGTTCTTGTCGCCGCGGGGCGAGGGAATGCGCTGAACCATCTGGACCGCGTTCTCGGCCATCTGACGCTTGGCGGCTTCCTGGCGGCCCCAGTCCGCGTAAGCGAACTTGGCCACTATGTCACCGCGCTCCTTGAGCGCCTCCAGCACCGAGCCCACGTCGAAGTCGCGTTGGAGAGTGGATTTGACGCCGATTTCGATGTTGTCGTAATCGACAAACACGGCGATCTTGAGCTTTTCGTTCATGCGGTTGCGGGCAGTTCCTCCTCCTGCCCCACTTACAGCATAGCGTGTTTGACAAGCCCGCGGGGGCGCCCCTCAAAAACGGGTCAGCACGGAGCCATGCCGGCGCGCCGGCACCCAGAAGCATGAAAATCCTGGACAGGCCGGGGTGTCCACGGAGGGACACCCCGGCCTGTCCAGGATTTTCAAGAGAGCCTGATGTGGCCCCATCTTCTGGCGCACTCCCGTCCCGCCAGGCCTCCTCACCCCACCACGAACCGCCGCAGCTCGGCTTCCAGGCCCGGCACGCAGGCCACGCCGTTGCCGCCGTGGATGCTGCTGGCGCCGTCGAAGTTGAAGAACACGCCGCCGGCCTCCTCGATGATCACCTTGAGCGGGGCCAGGTCCCAGGCCGAAGCCACAGGCTCGAACCAGGCGTCGGCGCGGCCGGAGGCCAGCAGCATGGCGTCCTGGCAGCCGCCGAAGCTGCGCACCGACCAGAACTGCCGCATCCACTCCAGCAGCCGGTCCGCGAAGGGCATCTTGCCCGCCATATTGAGGCTGTTGACGCACAGCACCGCTTGGGCCGGGCTGGATATGCCAGAGACGTGGATGGCGCGGTCATTCATGTAGGCTCCGCCGCCGCGCACGGCGAAGTACATCTCGTCCTGCTCGACCAGGTAGCAGACGCCCACCTCGACCTGCTCGCGGGCCTCCAGCGCGATCAACACGCTCCAGGTGGGCGTGTGGCGGATGTAGTCGCGCGTGCCGTCTATGGGGTCGATGATCCAGCGCCGCCCGGAGCGCGCCGGCTTGACAGCGCCCTCCTCTCCCACCAGCCCGTCCGCGGGGAAATCCTCCTCCAGGATCCGGGAGATCAGGCGCTCGCAGTCGCGATCCGCGGCGGTCACCGGCGACAGGTCGCTCTTGGCCTCCGCCCGCACTCCCCGCGCGCGGTGCGCCAGCGCCAGCTCGCCGGCCTGGCGGGCGATGCGGCGCGCTACCTCCAGCTCCCTTTCAAACGCCATGCGGGCATTGTACGCCAGGCGGACGCGGCGGCGTCACTCCCCAGGATGGTAGACCCGCTCGGCGTTCTTGACCACGTCTTCCCAATCGAACCGGACTGGTTTGAACCGGCCCTCCGAGTACAGCGGCGCCTGATCGAAGAAGTGCGGCGAGCTTGGATCGGCGCTCTGCCCGAACACCAGCAAGGACGCCGCGTTCAGCTTCGCTCCGAACTCGACGACCCCGATGTAGCTGTTCCCCGAGTATCCGTAGGACCGCTTCAGGCCCGGCGCCGTCCGGGTGTTGAAGCAAAAGATGATGCCGACGCCGCCGGGGGCTCCCGGAACCGGAAGGCTGGGGCGGTAGTCACTGAAGTCCTCCAGACTCCCGCTGGTGTGGATTCGTTGAAGGCGATTCACGTCGCCCCAGGCCACGCGCCAGGTGGCGAAGTCGCCCTCTAGCCGCGCCCGCGCTTGTTCCAGCGCCAGAATCTCCAGGAACGGGTCCTCCGTTCTCGCCCGAGTCAGAGTGGTCAACTGCTGGTCCCAGCGCATGAACAAGGTCATCGGCACCGATTCCACGGTGCTGACCCGGTCCCACACCCTCAGTTCCGCGACCAGCTCGCTGAGCGATGCGGCCCGCACCGAGTCGGATTCCTGCAACCGGTCCCAGGCCGCCAGCAACAGGGGCAGAGTTTGTTCGGCCTTGAGCACGGTGGTGTCCTGGGCCGCGCGCGCCCATTCCTCGAAGGTGAATGTCTCCCTGCTGGTCAGAAGCCGCCGCGACACCTGCGCCCGCAGGTTGTCGGCCTCGGGCGCCATGTACGCCGGGTAGCCGGACGCACTCACCTGCTCTTCCCCAGCCGCCAGCCAGGGGGTCGAATTGCAGTTCTGAAGGAAGCCGGACACCGGGTTGAGAAACTGCGGCAGTTCGGCGAGTTCGTGGAAGCCCTGCCACTCCGTCGCGGGGTTGGATCCATCCACGGGCCGGGACCAGTCGTACGCCGTGGAACGGCGCGGAATAGCGTTGCCGTGGAGATAGTAGATGTTGCCGTCGCGGTCGGCGTACATGGTGTTCGTGCCGGCCAGGCGGCCCCGCGCCAGGGCCGCCTTGAACTGCTCCAGCGAGCGGGCCCCGGCCATGGCCAAGCGCTGCTCCAGCAGTCCTGGAAGTTCCAGGGCCGCCGAGCGCACGGCTACCGGCTGGCCGTTGAGGACGCCGGCGAGGGGGCCGTGGTGCGTCTTCCGTAAGCGCACGCGCTGGATGTCCATGCCGGTGGACGTCTTCACCTTGATCTCGTCGCTCCACTCCGTGGCCAGGCGGTAGCTTTGCCCATAGCGATAGGCCAGCGGATTCCTCGGGTCGTCAAAGACCTCGCGGTACACATCCACAGTGTCTGCGTAGTTGCTGGTGTGAGCCCAGCCCACACTCTGGTTGTAGCCGGCATGGAGGTAGGGGGCGCCGACAATGGCGAACCCGGAGACCTCCAGGCCCTCGTCGCTGTGCAGGTGCGCCTCGCAGCGCTGACCGACGCCGAAAAAACCCACGTGCGGATTCAGGAACAGCATGGCGTTTCCCGTGGCGCTCTTGCGCGGGCCGATGGCCCACATGTTGGAGCCCTCTTCCTCTCGCGGGTCAGGCGCGGGCTCGCGCGCCGGCGCCTGGGCCAGCAGGGCGGCCAGTCGGGGGTAAGCCGCCGCCACCGCCGTTGTGGGAATGCCCACGGTGGTGGGATCGACCGGCGAATAGTGCCGCGCGAAAAGGTGCCAAGGCTCGAATTCGGTGATCAGTCGCGGCTGCACCCGCGGGTTCCGCTCCAGGTAGAAGTTAAGTCCCGCGGCAAAGGCTTCAGCAATCGCGCGGGGGTACGGCCCGGCGCGCTGGTACTCCTCCTGGGCCCGGCGCGTAGTCTCGTACAGCCGCACCCCCAGGTCGTTCCATACTCCGCTAGGCCCGTAGAGTTCGGCCGCCCGTCCCAGCGCCCGAATGTAGGTCTCCTCGATCTGCCAGAAGTTGTCCTCGGCCTGGGCATACATCAGTCCGAAGACCACTGCGGCATCGGTGGGACCATAGATGTGCGGAACGCCATAGGTGTCCCGGTAGATGGTGACCGACTGCGCCAGCTCGCGCGGCGCGGGACCCGCAGCCGCCAAGGCCAACACCGGCAGCAGCCACAGGCCCCGGCCCATCCACCGTCCCATGAGGCCATCCTAGCAGCCCCAGGTGCTACGCTGGTGCTGATCGTCATGCCCGAGCGCACCATGTTCCAGGTCCTCGAGGAAGCCGCCCGGCAATACGGCGACGCGCCAGCGCTGTACCAGCCTACGGGCGGCGACCCCAAGTACTGCGTGTACTCCTGGAAGGACTACCGCCGCGCCGCCGAGGAGATCGCCGCGGGCCTCCTGCGCATGGGGATTCGGCGAGGGGACTTCGTGGCGCTGGTATCAACCACG
>VFZS01000289.1 GCA_016871095.1 Acidobacteriota bacterium | reverse complement strand
GTTACCTTAATAGTGTCCTTGGGGCCCACCGCGGCAGCATCGGTTCGTTCGGCGGTGAACGCCGAGTCCAGGGTCAACAGCCCGCCGGCCGCGGCCAATCCGCGGAGCGAGGAACGACGATCTATCTGCGATTGTGACATCTTGGAAAGCCTCCACTCTCGTTGTTGTCTCCCGGCTGGAGGTTGCCCAGCCTTTCCCTGAAAGTGAGCGAGCCTCGGAACTCATAGCCTACTCGACTGCGACCCGCTCCGCAATCGGCTGCGGGAGTAGCCCGCTCCCAGTCCGCGCGGCCATAGTGGAATAGGCATTCTTGCCTGTAGCGGAAGTCGCAGCCAAACAGGTCTGGAGGTCTATTCTACCGGCGCCAGGGCCCAGCCGACCTCCCGGCCTACACCCACTCCCAGCGCCTAAGCCACTGGTAGTGGGGCGGGAGCCGCTCCCACATCGCCGCGGTGACTTGCTGGTGGCGCACCGCTTCGGCCACATCCAGCCGCCGCCGCTCCCGCACCGCCGCGGCGGCGTTCTTGACCTGGTCCACGGTGATCAGTCCCGGGATGGAGGCCGCCAGCCCCTCGCAGCAAAAGACGTAGCGCAGCGCCATGCGGGCGCGCTCGTCGTCTTCCCTCTTGGTGGCTGAATCCGGAGCGCCCTGGGAGGCGAACAGAGTGCCGCTGGCGAACGGCTTTATGCCGATGAAGCCGGCGTCGTGCTTGCGCAGGGCCTCGAACATGCTCCCCACCGGCTTCTGCTTGCTGCCCGCGGCGTAGGGGGTGACGATGACTTCGAGCTGCGGGTACTTGGCGAGGGCCGCGGCGATCCACGGACGGTGGTGGGTGGAAACGCCGGTGAAGCGGGCCTTGCCCGTCTGCTTGCCCCACGCGAGGGCCTGCATGATGGTCTCGATCTCGTGGGGCAGGTTGCGGGTGGTCTGCTCGCGCAGGGTGATGCGCCACACATCCACGCAGTCCAGGCCGGATTTCCTGAGGCCCTCGTCCAGGCCCTGCTTGAGGCGCTCGAGCGAGCCGGCGATCTCGGGGGCGCGGCCCAGCGTCCAGTCAAAGCCGAAGTAGATCTCCTTGCGGCGCTCCCCCAGCGCCTCGGCGTAGACCTCGACCTCGGAGGCGGAGCAGGCGTCAATGTAATTGATGCCATGGTCCAGCGCGGCGTAGATCACCTCGCGGCGGTTGCGCTTGAACTCCTCGGTGCCGCGCTTGAAGGGGATCTTCTTCCAGTGCCCGCCCATGCTGAGGACCGAGAGCATCAGCCCGGTGCGCCCCAGACGGCGGTACTCCATGTCGGGGTTGTAGCTGCGGGTCTTGCGTGGATCCGGCGCGGCCACGGCTGCCGCTGTGGCGCCCATGAAGTGGCGTCGTGAAATCTGGTTGTCGCTCATCGCACTCGCCTCCTCTGGCTAAACGGCATGCTTCAACTGGCTGGCCCGCGGGGTGACCTGTCCGATGTTGGGCTGGACGTCGAAGTCCACCCGGCCCATGGCCCAGGCGATGCCGCCCAGCGCGATGGCCTGGAAGAAAGGGTCCAGCCAGATGTCCTCGCGGTGCCCCAGCGAGGTGAAGAAGACGCGGCCCTGCCCGTGCCGCCGCGCCCAAGTGGCGGGGAAGTCCGGACGCCGGTAGCAGGCGCCCTGCATCATTTGGGTCTCCTGCGCCAGGATCACGTGCAGGTCGGGGCGGAAGTTCTTGAAGGTGTACCACTCGTCGGTGAAGGCGATCCCCTCGGCCATGCCGAGGTTGCCGGCGCCCGGGAACCGGGAGGCCAGGATGAGGGAGGCCTCCTGCTGGGGCCCGTGCGCCAGGAATTCGCCGCCCAGCATGGCGATGTAAGGGTCCACCTCGGTCTGGTTCTGTTCCCGAGGTCCCCGGGAGTGGAAGGTGTCGGTTGCCGAGTGGAACCCCACGAACCCGGCGCCCGCGGCGATGGCCTCCAGCAGCCGCTGCTTTCCCTGGGCGGTCATGGCGGGGGAACCGTCCGCGGCTGCCCGGGTGAGGTCCCCGGAGGTGTAGAAGGCGATCACGTCGAAGGCGTCGAGGCTGCCGTCGAAGACCCGCCCGTCCCTGGTGCATTCCACCTCGAAGCCCGCCCGGCGGCCCATTTCGAGCAGCGCCTTCTCCGAGTGACTCGGCGCCGCGCCCTTGCGCCGCACCACGGAGTGCTCAAACCCGGCGCTGCGCGTGAAGTACAGCACCTTGCCCGTCTTGCCCCGGACGGCCCGAAGCGCGGGCGGCATCATCCAACCCAGCGCGGCCCCCGGAGCGATTCTCAGCAGCTCTCGCCGTTGCATGCCCAGCGACCTCCTGCCTGGCAACTCCTGAGATTATATCCCGGACGCCCGCGGGCCGCGCGGTCAGCTTCGCAGTGAACCAGCGCAGTGTGTTACGATCCGTACTTTGGCCCCCCGAAATCAGCCACCCCGAGGGTAGGCCGGCGTCAAGGAGTGTCAGTGTGAAGGTATACGAGGGAAAGGACATACGGAACGTTGCTCTGATTGGGCACGGCAACAGCGGCAAGACCTCCCTGGCCGCCGCCCTGCTGTACACGGCCGGCGCCACCAACCGGTTCACCAGCGTCGATGAGGGCAACACGGTCACCGATTTCGACGACGAGGAAATCCAGCGCAAAGTAACGATCTCGACCGGCCTTGCGTTCCTGGAGTGGAAGAAATGCAAGATCAACCTGCTGGACACGCCGGGCTTCAATATCTTCATCAACGACACGCAGGCGGCGCTGGCGGCCGCTGATTCGGCTTTTGTGCTGGTGGACGGCGTGGCCGGCGTGGAGGTGACCACCGAGAAGGTGTGGCAGTTCGCCGAGCAGTTCCAGTTGCCCCGCGCGCTGGTCATAAACAAGCTGGACCGGGAGCGCGCCAGCTTCGAGCGGGCGCTGGCCAGCATCCAGGAGAACTTCGGACGCGCCGCGGTGCCCGTCCAGTTGCCGCTGGGAGCGGAGCGCGAGTTCCGGGGGGTCATCGATCTGCTCCGGATGAAGGCCATCAGCTACGATCCGGACGGCAGCGGCAAGGGGGTTCCCGGAGAAATCCCGGCGGCCATGGCCGAGGCCGCCGAGAAGGCGCACGAGGCCCTGGTCGAGATGGTGGCGGAAGGCAACGACGCGCTACTGGAGGAGTTCTTCGACAAGGGGAGCTTGTCGACGGAGCACCTGCTGGAGGGGCTCCGCCAGGCGGTCCAGGAGAGCCGGGTGTTTCCGGTGCTGTGCGGCGCCGCGACCGTGGGCATCTGCTCGGACCTGCTACTGGAGTTCGCGGTCGATCACTTCCCGGCGCCCGTCCAGCGCCAGTCGATTCCGGTGGCGGGCGCTGAAGGGGACCAGCGTCGCGAAATCAGCGCCGCGCAGCCGGTTTCGGCCTTTGTTTTCAAGACTATCGCCGACCCGTTCTCCGGCCGGGTTTCCTACTTCAAGGTCTTCTCCGGGGTGGTCAAGAACGACGCGAACCTCCAGAGCAGCCGGTCCGGGGCCTCCGAGCGGCTGGCCCATATCGGCTGCCTCTCGGGCAAGAGCCTCCAGCCGGTGACCGAGCTTCAGGCCGGCGACATCGGCGCGGTGGCGAAGCTGAAGGAGACCCTGACGGGCGACACCCTGCACGAGAAAGGCTCGCCGGTCGCCTACCAGCCGGTTAAGCTGCCCGAGCCGTCCATCGCCTATGCCATCGAGGCCAAGTCGCGCCAGGACGAGGACCGCATGGGCGAGGCGGTGCAGAAGATCCTCGAGGAAGACCAGTCCCTGCGGTTCTACCGCGACCCGCAGACCAAGGAGTTCCTGATGGCGGGCAGCGGGCAGCAGCAGTTGGAAGTCATGGTCAGCCGGCTGCGGAGACGCTACAACGTGGATGTCACGCTGAAGGCGCCCAAGGTCCCCTACCGGGAGACCATTCGGGGGACGGCCGACGTGCAGGGGCGCCACAAGAAGCAGACCGGAGGCCGGGGCCAGTTCGGCGATTGCCGCATCCGCGTGGAGCCGCTGCCCCGCGGGGCCAAGTTCGAGTTCGTCAACGACATCTTCGGCGGGGCCATCCCCAGGAACTACATCCCGGCGGTGGAGAAGGGCATCCTGGAGGCCGCGGAGCTGGGCTACCTGGCGGGCTATCCGGTGGTGGATTTTCGGGTGATCCTCTACGACGGCTCCTATCACGACGTGGACTCCTCGGAGCTGTCCTTCAAGCTGGCGGGGAGGAAGGCCTTCAAGGCGGCCATGGGGCAGGCCAAGCCCGCCCTGCTGGAGCCGGTTATGAACGTCGAGATCCAGGCGCCGGTCGAGTATGCGGGCGACCTGATGGGCGACCTGAACGGCCGCCGGGGCCGCATCTCGGGCATGGACACCAAGGGGGGTACGCAGGTGATCCGCGCCCAGGCGCCCATGGCGGAGATGCTGAACTACCAGAACGACCTGATCTCGATGACCCAGGGGCGGGCTTCCTTCAGCATGGAGTTCAGCCACTACGACTTCGTGCCCCAGACCCTGGCGGACAAGATCATCGCGGCCGCCAAGGCCGCCAAG
The DNA here is from genome assembly GCA_016871095.1 of Acidobacteriota bacterium. GTDB lineage: Bacteria > Acidobacteriota > Terriglobia > Bryobacterales > Bryobacteraceae > VFZS01. Next base: position 2,516 of record VFZS01000289.1, on the reverse strand, counting down.
GCGGGCGAGGAAGAAGAGGAGGAGTAGGGACTCCCCAGCGGCTTGACCCCCGGATCAAGACTGGGTTAGAGTCTTAGCTTCACGTGCAGGAACGCGCGATGGCGGATTCCACCTCCCAGGGGACGAATGAGCCGCCGTGACGGTATGACATTCCGGGTCCTGCTTCTGACGCTGGCGGGCGTGCTCGCGGGATGCGTCCCGGCGCGCAGCCCGGCGTTCCGGAACGCGTTCCTTCCTCCCGGCCCCAAGCCTCCCGCCCCCCAGGCCGAAGCGCCGGATCCCCCGGCTCTGGAGCCGTTCCTGAGCGGGGCGGCCCTGCCAATGGCGCTGAACGGTGCGGAGGGTTCCGTGGTCCATGGCGGACGCATCGAGGACCTGGTCCGCCAGGCCGAGGCGCACTACCAGGCGGGAAGGCAGCTCTATCTGGACGGCAGGAGCGAGGCCGCCCGTGTGCGCTTCGACCAGGCCGTGGACGTGCTCCTGTCGGCGCCGGAGCGCACTCCCAACCGGGCCGTGGCGGAGAAGAAGCTGGAAGAACTGGTCGAAGCCATTCACCGGCTGGACCTGACAGGCCTGGGCGCCGGCGACACGGCCTCCGAGCCGGGCTTCCAGAAGGCTCCCCTGGAGGAGATCCCGCAGTTGACCTTCGCGGTGGATCCGGCCTTGCGAAACAAGGTGCTGGCGGAGGTTCGGGCGACCGTGTCTCAGCTCCCGCTGGAGGTCAACGACGCGGTACTGTCCTATGTCCAGTACTTCTCCTCGACGCGGGGGCGGAAGATCATCTCGTTCGGCTTGCGGCGCTCGGGACGCTACCGCCCGCTGATCCAGCGGATCCTGGACGAGGAGGGTCTGCCGCAGGAATTGCTGCACGTGGCGCAGGCCGAGTCGGCCTTCCAGCCGCGGGCGGTTTCCCGGGCGCGGGCCACCGGCATGTGGCAGTTCATGCGAGACCGGGGCCGGCAGTACGGCCTGGTGCAATCCACCTACTACGACGACCGCCTGGACCCGGAAAAGGCTACCCGCGCGGCGGCCCGGCATCTGCGGGACCTCTACCACCAGTTCGGAGACTGGTACCTGGCCTTGGCCGCCTACAACGGCGGACCGGGCACCGTCCAGCGGGCCGTCGAGCGCACCGGCTACGCCGACTTCTGGGAGATGCGCCGCCGCAACGTCCTGCCCAAGGAGACCGCCAACTACGTTCCCATCATTCTGGCCATGACCATCGTGAGCAAGAACGCGCGGGATTACGGGTTGGACGGCCTGGAGAGCGATCCCCCGCTGGAGTACGACACCATCGAAATCACCGCCCCGGCCAACCTGCTGCTCATCTCCGACCTGGCGGAGTCCACGGTGGCGCAGATCCGCGAGCTGAACCCGGCCTTGTTGAAGAACCTGGCGCCGGAGGGTTACAGCCTGCGCGTCCCCAGGGGATCTGGGCCGGTGGTGGGCGCCACACTGCCGCTCATCCCGGCGGAGCGCCGCGCAAGCTGGAGGGTTCACCGGCTGGGGGAGGGAGAGGGCCTGGCGGCGGTGGCGCAACGCTACCGGACTACCCAGAACTCCATTCTGGCGGCCAATCGATCCTTGGCGGGGGACATGGAGGCCGGGGATATCCTGCTCATCCCGGCGGCCGATCCGCCGCCCAAGAAAGCTGTCCCGCGGAAGACGGCCAAGCGCCCCGCAGGCCGCGCCCCGGCGGCCAAGACCAGCCTTACGCAGCGCGCCGCGAAGTGACCCGCCGCAGCGCCGCTTCCCTGTAGTGTCTCAGTCTCGGGGACCGCTTGCTGACGCGCGCGGCTCGGTAAGTCATCCGCGCAGGGAGCGTCATACCGAGGCGCGACCGGCAGGGAGCGGTTGGGCGATCCGTCCCCCGAGACTGACTCAGTGCTTTTTTTGTCCTCCGCTCTTGCCTTCCGGTTAAAACGAGGTATTCTAGGGTTTGACTGACATCGTATAGGAGGCTGGAGCAATGTTCGATGAACGCATGTTCGCTCAGGTGGGCGACGAGCGGGATGATTTCGAGTTCAACGAGGAGCACGTCGAACTGGAATCCGAACTCGGGGAATACGGTGGCGAGCAGGAAGAAGAAGAGGAGATAGGGGTACCGGTCATTCCTCCTTCAGAGCCTTTGGCGCCGCCTCCGCCGCCGGGCATGAAGGCTCCGCTGTCTGCGCCCGTGGTTCAGGAGGCCCCGCCGGTGAAGAAGGTGGCCGCCAAGGCGCCTGCCCGGAAGGCGGCCAAGAAGGCGGCGCCGGCGAAGAAGGCAGCGGTAAAGGCCGCGCCGAAGAAAGCGGCCAAGAAGGCTGCGCCGAAGAAAGCGGCCAAGAAGGCCGCGCCGAAGAAAGCGGCCAAGAAGGCCGCGCCGAAGAAAGCGGCCAAGAAGGCCGCGCCGAAGAAAGCGGCCAAGAAGGCTGCGCCGAAGAAAGCGGCCAAGAAGGCCGCGCCGAAGAAAGCGGCCAAGAAGGCTGCGCCCAAGAAGAAGGCCGCCAAGAAGAAGTAGCCGTCAGGCCGATGGG
>VFZS01000288.1 GCA_016871095.1 Acidobacteriota bacterium | reverse complement strand
GATCACGAGCAGCCCCAGCAGGCCGATCTTCACTGCCCGCGGCCGGAGCCGCAAATGGCGTGCGAACACCAGCGCCATCACCGGCGAGTAGAAGGCCGTGAAGTGGTGCACTACCCAGTACATCCCGGTGAAGTAACTGGATATCTCGCGCTTGGCGCCGAAAAGCGGACGGGGCCACAACTCGGCGTGGCTGAAAGGCACTCCCGCTTCCAGCAACCAGTCGAAGCCGCCGAACAGCGTGCACAGAAAGAAGAACACCGCGGCGGAGCGCAGCGAAGGCAGCAGCCGGAAGGCGATCTCGAGCAGGCTCAGCGCCAGCAGCAGATGGTAGAGGGCGTTTCCGGCCAGGATGACATCCTTCAGCATGAGCATGGGCAGCAACATCTTCAGAAACGCCATCGGGTAAAGCGCCGTGTAGTAGTGGGAAAGCAGGTAGTCCTGGTTGGCGAAGTGCTGAAGCGGATAGCGCTCGGACAGAGTCATGCTGACCAGTTCGGACAGCCGGCCCCAGTCGTCCGCCTGGGCCAGCACCGCATTCCCGGGGATCCACTCCAGCACGTAGGGCAACCGGGGCAGGGTGAGCAACAGGGCGAACAGCAGTGCGCCACCGATGAGCCAGCCCGGCGGAGCCACAGCCGCACGCCGGACGCGCGCCTTTCCCATCACCCACCAGAAGCCCGCCAGCGCGGGCGGGTACACCAGCAGCAGGTGGACCGGACGTAGTTGCAGCGCGTTCAAGACCACCAGCGCGGTCAGGTTCGCCAGCAAGAAACCAGCCAGAATCCGGGTGAAGCGCAGTTCGGCCACCCAACGTCTGAGCAAGGACAAGCTAAAGCTTATCCCACTCGCGCCGGGCTATGATAGTGCCTCATGGGATGGCGCAGGCAGTGAGTGGCCCGGGCAGAACGGTGATTCTGGGCGCGGGCGTGACCGGTCTGGCGGCGGCGCGGGCCTCCGGTCTGCCGGTCTATGAGAAGAGGCAGCGGCCCGGCGGGCTGTGCGCCTCCTACTACGTGCGGCCCGGTGGCAAGGAGCGTCTGGCCGCGCCCCCTGAGGACGGGCGCGCGTTCCGCTTTGAGGTTGGCGGAGGTCACTGGATCTTCGGCGCCACGCCGCTGTTGTGGCGCTTGCTGGAGCGGCTGGCGCCGCTGGCCTGCTACCAGCGCCGCGCTGCGGTGTACTTTCCGGACCGCAAACTGTACGTCCCCTACCCGCTTCAGAATCATCTGAGTTACCTTGGGGCGGACGTGGCGGCAAAGGTCATCGCCGAGATGGAACGCGCTCCCCGGGGCCGGCCCCGCACCCTGGCCGATTGGCTCGAGCAATCCTTCGGACCGACGTTGACGGAGTTGTTCTTTGCGCCCTTCCACGAGGCGTACACGGCGGGCTTGTGGACTCGCATCGCTCCGCAGGAAACCTTCAAGTCCCCCGTGGATCTGGACTTGGTGCGGCGGGGCGCCAGCGGCGAGACGCCCGCGGTGGGTTATAACGCCGCCTTCTGCTATCCCGTCCGCGGTCTGGACGCGCTGATCTCGGGGCTGGCGCGGGGCTGCCGCGTACACTGCCAACGAGAGGTGTTGCGCATCGACCCGCGCCGCAAGCAGATCGAGTTCGTCGGGGGTTCCGGCCTGCGCTACGAAGTGCTGGTCTCGACGCTGCCGCTCAGTGAGATGCTGCGCCTGACCGGCCTCGAGGTGGACGACGAACCCGATCCTCACACCCGGGTGCACGTCCTGAACATCGGGGCGTGGCGCGGCCCGGCGTTTCCTCCCGAAGTGCACTGGATCTATGTCCCCAACAGCACCGCGGGCTTCTACCGGGTGGGATTCTATAGCAACGTGGACGCCAGCTTCGCGCCACCCCTGGCCGGCCAGCGGGTCAGCCTGTACGTCGAGCGGGCGTTCCGCCCAGGTGACTATGGCGATACGGGAAAGGACGCCGAGGAGTCGTTCGGAGCCGTCGAGGAACTGCGGAGGTGGGGTTTCATCACCGAGGTCGAGGCAGTGAGCACCGACCGGATCGAGGTCGCTTACACGTGGAAACGACCCGGATCGCGCTGGCGCGAGCAGGCCTTGGCGCGGCTCCAGGCGCATGACATCTTCATGACCGGACGCTACGGCAAGTGGGTCTTTCAAGGGATTGCCGAGTCCATCCAGGACGGGCTTGCGGCGGGCGCCGCGCTGCGAGGTCCAGCATGAGCGCGGCCCCTCGCGTGGTCGTGGTCATGCCGGCCTACAACGAGGAGGAGTGTATCGCCCAGGTGTGCCGCGAGTGGCTGGACATGCTGGAGTCGGTGGAGGGCTCCCGGCTGATGGTCATCGATGACGGCTCCACGGACCGCACTCCCGCAATCCTCCAGGCGGTGGCCGTGGCCCATCCCGCCCTTGAGGTGGTGCACCAGCGGAACGCCGGGCACGGCGCCGCCATCCTCAACGGCTACCGCAGGGCGCTCGAAATGGGCGCCGAGTGGATCTTCCAGGTGGACAGCGACGGCCAGTTCGACCCCTGGGATTTCACCCGCTTGTGGGAGCGCAGCGAGCGCTTTGGCTTCGTGATGGGCTATCGCCGGCACCGCAAGGATTCTCTGCACCGGCGCGCGGTGAGCGCCGCGCTGCGCCTGCTGATCCGGCTTCGCTTTGGGGTCCGCCTTCGGGATCCCAACGCGCCCTTCCGCCTGATGGAGGCGCGCCTGCTACGAGAGTTCTTGCCGCGGCTGCCGGATGGCGTCTTCGCGCCTAACATCCTGCTGGCCATTCTGGCGCGCAAGGGTGGCGGCGGATTCTGCGAAATCCCGGTGCATCACCGCGCGCGGCGCGGGGGAACGGGTTCGCTAGGCTTGACGCGGCTGGCGCGAGTGCTGCCGCGCTGCGTGTTGGAGCTGCTGAGATTCCGGAGCCAGACATGACGCAGAGGATGAAGACCGCCCTGCCGATGGCGGCGGTGCTGGCGCTGGCGTTTGGGCTGCGCCTGTACGGATTGGGCTTTGGCCTGCCCATGCTCTCGAATCTCTACGTGCGCCCGGACGAGTCGCTGCTGGTGATCCCGGCGGTGCGGTTTTTCGAGACCGCAGGGAACCCGGCTTCGCTGGACTACCCTCTGCTGCTGATTGCCTTGAACGCGGCGGTTTTTCAGATGTATTTCCTGCTGGCGGGAGCGCTGGGCCTGACCCAGGCCGCGAGCCTGCCGGCGGACTTCGTGCGGGATGGGACGCCCTATTGGCTCCTGGCCCGCGGCCTCTCGGTGGTGGCGGCCACCCTGACGGTCCTGCTGGTGTACCGGATGGCCCGGCGTATCACCTCGCGGGGCGCGGCCCTGTTGGCGGCGCTGCTATACGCAACCGCGCCGCTGGCCGTCCGCGACGGCCATTTCGCCACCACCGACAACTTGCTCACACTGCTGGTGACCGCCGCTCTGTATGCCGCGCTGCGCTGGCTGGAGGGCGCGCCTCGAGCCCTGCCCGTGGCGGCCCTGCTGCTGGGGCTGGCGGTATCCACCAAGTACGCCGCCTGGCTGCTGCTGCCAGCCCTCCTCGCCGCGGCGCTGCTCGTCCCGGTCGGCCCCAAGTGGAAGCGGCTGGCGACGGTCCTGCTGATCCCGGCAGCGGTCTTCGCGGTGGTCAACTTCTATGCGCTGGCGCGCTGGGGGGAATTCACCTGGTTACTCGGCCGTATACTGAGGGTCTTCTACCTGCACCAGCCCGGTGACGCTGCCTGGACGCTGGGCAGCGCCTTCCGGCAGGTCTTCTCGCCCTTGTTTCACGGGCCAGGCCAACTAGTGGGGCTGGCGCTGTGCGCGGTCGGATTGGCGTGGCCTTCGACCGCGGCAGGTTCGCGCTCCAAGAAGATCGTGCTGGCGGTGGCTATGTTCAGTTTTCTCGCGGCCATCTTTCTGTTCCGCCACTGGGTCCCCTATCGCTACGTGCTGCCCGTGCTGCCGGTCGTAGCGGTTTTCTCCGCCCGGGGCATCTTTGAGCTGGCCCGCAAACCCGCGCTGGCGATGGCCTTGGGCCTGCTGGTGGCGGCCCCGGGCCTGTGGAAGTCGGTGCAGCTTGACCGGCTGCTGGCTCGGGAGGACACGCGCAACCAGGCGCAGCGGTGGATCCAGCAGAACGTCCCCCGCGATGTCCCGATCGTGATCCTGGGCGGGCCGGAGTGCGAGGTGCAGGTGCTGGAGACGCCGGCGTCGCTGGAGCGTCGCAGCGAGTACGTCACCCGGCTGTACGGCCCGCGCGCCGGCAAGGTGGTCTCCGAGCCGTACCGGCTTCAGATGCGTGACGCATCGCGCATCGAGCGCGGCTACGAGGTCTACCGCAATCCGGAGAAGCCCCCGCCGGGCCGGCAGGTGCTGCTGGTGGCTCCGGCGCATCCGCTACGCATGGCGCGGGTGGACCCGGCCGCATTGCGCCCCTACCAGGGCCGGGAAGGGCCCGCGGTCACTTTCGAGTCCCTCTCCGGCGACTGGCCGGAATTCGAATTCGACGGCATCGACGCCTTCTTCCTGCCCTGGAACCGCCTGGGGCGCGTCCAGCGCCCCGGCCCGCACCTGCGCCTGACGCTGGTGGGCGAGTGAGCGGGCTCCGCCTGGTATAGACTGACGATTCTATAGCGCCGATTAGTGGATTGCTGCTTCTGCTGGCTGGCGCGGCCGCCGATCCGCCCGGCTGGCAGGTGCTGTTCCGCGAGGATTTCGAGCACGGCGACGGCGCCTGGAGCGTCAGCGGGAATACCCCGAGCACTCCCTTGTGGGCGATCGAGAATGATGGCGGCAACTTCGTCTACTCGGCCTCCAGCCGCACCTTCGCCCTCGCCAATGCCGGCCCCTGGCGTGATTTCCGCCTGCGTCTGCGGCTCAGGATGCTCAGCGGGACCTTCCACCTGAACTTCCGGCACATGCAGTGCGGCCGGTATTTTGTGGGGATCGGCAGTGGGGCTCTCAGCCTGGTCCGCATGTTGGGTTGTTACAACCACAGCAATCTGCTCGTGATTCCCCCCGGCATCAGCTACGGCAGGTGGTACGCCATCGACGTGCTCGCCGTGGGCGCCACCGTGAAGTTCTACCTCGACGGGAACCTTGCGCTGGAGTACACCGACCCCACTCCCGTTCTGCTGGGGACCATCGGCCTGGAAGTAGGAGAGGACACGCACGTACAGGTGGACGACATTGTGGTGACCGGCCCGGTGGATACGCAGACTTTGAGTTGGGTGCGAACCGGTGGGCCGCACGGCGGCGTGGGATACGACATTCGGATGCGGCCCGACAATCCGGACGACCTGATGGTTACGGACAACAGAAGCGGAGTCAGCATCAGCACCGACGGCGGTGGCACCTGGAAGCCGTCCAACGAGGGCATCCGCAGCCGGGCAGGTTCCTCCGGCGACGCTATCCCGGTCTTCTGCCTGACTATCGACCCCATCAACCCCAACATCGTCTGGGCGGGCACACAGAACATGCGCGGGATGTACAGATCCACCGACGGCGGGAGGACCTGGGTTCAGAAGGACCGGGGCGTGGTGGAGAAGAACGGGATCACCTTCCGTGGTTTCACCGTCGATCCGCGGGACTCGAAAACGGTTTACGCCGCCGCAGAGATTTCCAGCAGCGTCTGGGCGGGCCAGCCGCGCACGGGCCAAATGTTCGATCTCGTCCGTGGAGTAGTCTACAAGACCACGGACGGGGGCGAGAAGGCGGGTCACCACATCCCCACCGACCACCCGGCGCGGAACATCCTGCTGGTGATCTCCGCCACCGACGCTCAGGGCCGGGCGCTACCCCTGTTGGCGGGGCCGCGGGTCCCCGATTGGGGGGGCGAGGGCAGCGAGCCCACCGACTACGCCGGGCGGCCCGGCCGGGGCTACGCCAAGATCCTCGAGGAGCTGTGGACGGAGATCGCGCCCACGGCGGCGTACTGGAACCCGACCGTGCTGCGTGAGGACACGCGGCTGGCGGCGCTGGCCACCGACATCAGCGAATATGAATTCCGCGTGCCGCCGGAGGGCGGGATGGTCAAGGTCGAGGCCCGGCTGATCTTCCGCCGCGCCTTCAAGTCGCTGGACCGGATGAAGCGCTGGGAGGACCCGGACATCCAGATGGAGCAGGCCGCCGTCACGGTCGCCATCGCGGCGCGGTGAGATGCGCGCCGCTCACCCGGCGAAGCCGGCAGGCGGGCCCTGCCGGGCCCAGCTCGGAGGCGACCTCAGCCGATATCGCGCATACAGGATCCAGTTCCATCTGGAAGTTGGATCGAGGGGGGCCTTCCCCGCCTCGCGCTCAGCCACATAGAGGCGGCCGTCCATCTCTCCGACGTGCAGCACCAGATCCGGGTGCGGCTCGACAACGCAGGTGAGCATGTGGACGTGCCCGCCCGGCACTTCCGATGGAACCGGCACAGCCCCCGCGACCTTCTTCGTCGAGAAGATCAGACCCCGCTTCTTCTCCAGGGCGCGCCGCAGCCTCTTGGCCAGCTCGTACGCCGGGGTGCTCGCACTGCGGTCCACTTCGATCAGGAGCACCAGCTCTTGGCTCACCGCCAGCCGTCGGTCGATTCGCCTGGCCGCTTCCTGGGTCGGCCTCGAGAGCGGGACCGTCTCGGTCGGCGCCTCAGCCTCGCCGGCGTTCTTGGGAGCGGGTTCTTGAGGCAGGGCGATCAGCTTGCCTTGGTGGCGGATCTTGCGCTTGCCGCTCTTCATGAGTCGCCGGACCTGGCGCTCCAACTCGGTCCGCAGCGGCTCGAGCGGCTCCGTCGCACCCGTAAAGTACCGCCGCTTGAACTCGCGGCCGCCCGCGGTGACGATGACCTCGGTGGTGTGGGCGTCCGCGCGGCCCGGGTCCTTTTCCTCCGGTCTTTGCCCCTCGAAGACCCCGACATCGATGATGAGCTGTGCTATCCTGCGCAGATCCGACGGTTGGGTGGCGAGCTGGAATCGCTCGATCAGCCCCTCGAGCTTCCCCGCCGGGTCGCGGTAGGGGCGGGCTGGTTCCAATACAGTTCAGTTTGCACCGCCCGGACCGCTCGCTGACGCTCGCGGCTCGGCCAGTGCCTGCACGCGTAATGAGATGCAACCGAGATGGGATGAGAAGGCCGGCCTCCCGCGGGATGCGTTAAGCTCCCAATGGAT
>VFZS01000287.1 GCA_016871095.1 Acidobacteriota bacterium | reverse complement strand
GGAATGCCCACGCGGCCATCGTAGCGTGCGACGGGTATTCTCCCCGCCAGCCATCGTCTTGACAATGCTAACAACTGGTAGAATCCCATTCGCCTTTTGTTTGCCCGCGCTTGTGCCAAAATCTGCCTGAGGAGCGTGATTATGCCTACGTACGAATACGAATGCCTGGAATGTGGCCTTCACTTCGAGCGCCTTCAACATTTCAGCGATCCACCTGTCAAAGAATGCCCACAGGGGCACCGGCGAGTGCGTCGGGTATTCCGTGCTCCGGCAATCGTGTTCAAGAGCCCTGGATTTTACGTAACCGACAACCGCAAGGACGGTGGAGGCGAGAAGGAAAAGGAGACCGAGAAAGAAAAAGCCGCCGACTGATCACAAGAGTTGGCGGCTTTGTTTTGCCCCTTGTTCACTTGAAAAGCCACCTGCGTTAACCGCACAGGTGGCTTTTTGGTGAGCGTTACGTGTTTGGGACACGAGGACAGGGGAACCCGATGCTGTTCTCCTGTTGCCAAACGAGTCGAAACCTGGTATACTATGTTTGCAGGAAGAACATAACAGCCTCGCCCGGCTCAGCTCCGAGGCACGACAGGGGCACCTCAGTGGAGATAGCATTTCACAGAGGGGCATCCGCCCCAGGTCAAGGCAACCTTTTCGCTTGAAGGAGGACGGCAATGGCCTTCAACCTACAGGAATGGAAAGACACGATCCAGCGGCGGATTCACAAATTCGCCCGAAACCCACAACGGGCCGCTGCTGGCTCCCTGTTTGGGTTTCTGTGCGGCATGACCCTGTTCCCTCTGGCCGAGGCCATGGGGCAGGGGGATACGTTGGGTGTAGGCATGGCCCTGGGTGGCATTGCCGCCGGCGTGGGCGGCAACCTGGTCGCTGAGCAGGTGCAACGCTGGAAGGACCGCCCCGAGGAAGAGACTGCCGCCGAGCTGGACCAGGCCATCAACGAATCCGCCGAACTGCGCCAGGCCCTGGACGCCATCCTGGGCGAGCTGGAGGTGCTCCACGAGATTCGCCAGACCCTTTCCGAAGACGACCGCGATTGGTTCACCGCTACCCTAGACGAGGAGTTGGCGCGGTTCGGGCCGGAGTTGCACGAGACCAGGCTCGTGGTCGGCGACTGGGTGATGGGGAAAAAAATCGAGGTCAGCACTAAAACGAGAGATGTGCACGGCGGCACGGTCATCACCGCCGGCCGAGATGTAATCTACCAAGCTGTCGGGCCCGAGGGAGAGAAACCCGCGATCCCACTAGACCCGGCCCAGGCCATACACACCTACCTCACCCACGTCATAGACCGCTACCAGTATCTTCAACTACAGGGCATCCGCTCGGCGGGGGAACTGGTCAGCATTGACCTGGAGCAGATCTACGTCACCCTCAACGCCGTGCAGAAGCGCACTGTGCCCGAAGAGGAGATGGACAAGATGCTGGGCCGCCTGGGCCAGCGTGTGCCCGGTGACGAACATCTGGAAGGGATGGAGATGCGGCGTGAGCGCGAGGTAGAAGTAGTGCTTTCTGTCAACGAGACCCTGGCCGAGCAAAGGCGGCTGGCGGTGCTGGGCGCGCCCGGCTGCGGCAAGACCACCCTCCTGCAGTACCTGGCCCTCACCTATGCCCGTGACCTGCGGGGCGACAAGCCTGGGTTGGTGCAAGAACGGTTGGGCGTTGCGGAGCAATTGATGCCGGTGTTTCTGCCCCTGCGCGATTTCGCCCGCCACCTCCAGGCCCAGTATCCTTACGCCGGCACCGATGGGCCGGCCCTGCTGCTGGACTATCTGAGCGAGTACTTCGCCGCCCAGGAGATCCATTTGCCCAGGGACTTCTTCCGCGCCGCTCTTGAGGCTGGCGAAGCCGCCGTGCTCCTGGACGGCATGGACGAAGTGGCCGACCCCGAGCTGCGCCGACGGGTGGCGCGCATCGTCGAGGCCTTCACCCGTCGCTACCCCGACAACCGCTACGTGGTCACCTCTCGCATCGTAGGCTACCAGGGCGCGGCGCGGCTGGGAGAGGACTACTTCGTGACCACGGTGCGGGACTTCGACCAGGCCGCCGTGGAGCAGTTCGTGCGCCACTGGAGCCTGGCCGTGGAGGTGGCCCTGGCCGGGCGGCGCAGCCGCACCATCGAGCGACGGGCCGAGGATCAGGCCGAGGGCTTGTTGGAGGCCATTCGGGCCAACGAGCGGGTGCGTGAGCTGGCGGTCAATCCCCTCCTGTTGACGGTGATTGCGCTCGTGCACCGCTACCGGGCACATCTGCCGGAGCGACGGGCCGAGTTGTACGAGGAGTGTGTGGAGGTGCTGTTGGGCTACTGGGACGAGGCCAAGGGCTTGCGTGAGACGGGCATCCCTGGGTTGGAACTGGACGCAGGCGACAAGCGCAGCCTGTTGGAGCCCATTGCCCTGTGGATGCACGAGCGGCAGTTGCAGGAGGTGGACCGGGAGATGCTGCTGGGGCAGTTGCGTCGCTTGTTCGAGCCCATGAGCGCCGACACGCGGCAGGCAGGCAAGCGAGTGGAGGCTTTCGTGAGTGTCATCGGGGCACGCAGCGGCCTGTTGCAGGAGCGAGGGCTGGGCATCTATTCCTTCAGCCACCTCACTTTCCAGGAATACCTGACCGCACGGGCAATAGCCGGGCGAGAAGACTTCATCGAGTACGCCCTGGCGCGGGCGGCCGACCCCTGGTGGCGGGAGGTGCTGCTGCTGACGGCGGGCTACCTGAGCACCCAGGGCAAGGGCCGGGTGACGGCCTACGTGCGGGCGTTGATGGAGCACAAAGAGGAGCCAGAGCCTTACTACAACCTGGTGCTGGCCGCCGAGGCCCTGCGCGACGTGGGGCGGGCTCGGGTGGAGGGCGACCTGTGGGGCCAGGTGACCCGCCGCCTGCTACGCGATATGACCGACGAGCAGGCCCCCGTGCTGCGGCGGATGGCGGCAGGCAACGCCCTCGGGCGGGTGGGCGACCCACGGTTCGAGGGGAAGTGCTTAGAACCAGAGCTAATCACCATTCCAGCGGGCGAGTTCTGGATGGGCAGCGAGACCGAGGCAGCCTACAGCCGTGAACAGCCGGTGCATCGTGTCCCTCTGCCTGAATTCCAGATGGCGAAGTATCCCGTGACCAACGCCCAATTCAAGTGCTTCGTGGACGCGGGGGGCTACGATCAGGAGAAGTATTGGACCAAAGCGGGATGGGCCTGGCAGCAGGGTAAAGGTGAGCAGTTCGGGCGGGAGCACCGTGAGTGGCCCGAAGGTTGGGAGGACGGCCGGTTCCCGCCGCAGCGGGCCAACCACCCCGTGGTGAACGTCACCTGGCACGAAGCGCTGGCCTACACCCGTTGGCTGGCCGAGGCTACGGGCAAACCGTACCGCCTGCCCACCGAGGCCCAGTGGGAAAAGGCCGCGCGTGGGGATAAAGACAAACGGGAGTACCCCTGGGGGGATAATCTCCATATCAAGAAGGTCAACTTGAGGATTGGGGATGAACAGGTCGGTGGCACCTCGCCGGTGGGCATCTACCCTGGTGGGGCCAGCCCCTACGGCGTCATGGACCTGAGCGGCAATGTGTGGGAGTGGTGCTCCAGCCTTTATCAGGACTACCCTTACAGCCAGAGGGATGGCCGCGAGGATTTGGAGGCCGAAGGCCCCCGGGTGTTGCGTGGCGGGTCGTGGGCCAACTACGGTGAGAGGCTTGCTCGCTGTTCCTATCGCGACGTCGCTCTCCCAGCCCGCTTCTACGGCTCCGACGGGTTTCGGGTGGTGGTGTCCGCTGCTCTCTCCCCTGGTTCTGCATTTCTGTAGTTCTGATTTCTGGTTTCTGTCGGCGGGTGGCGGGTTTTGGGGGAGCCTAATATATCAGCGAGTCTGGGGGATGAACCGAATTCGTACAGCCATCTCATTCTGTCAACGAATATCCAACGAATAAACGAATGACAACAGCGCGGAATTCCATTCGTTTATTCGTTTCCCATTCGTTGACAGACAAGGCTGAGTAGTTCGACATTAGATTCGGCTAGCGATAAGCACAACACGGATTTGGACACGGATACACGGAATGGCACTCGCCTCCTTCCGTGCAATCCGTGGTAATCCGTGTCGTGCTCGTGCCCAGGCGAAAGGAGTTGCCCCATGTCCAAACGAGATACTAAACACATCCCCGGCGATAGAGTGCGCGGCGACAAGGTGGGCGGCGATAAGGTGATAGGCGATAAGATCATTGTCCAGAAACCGCCCGAGACGCCGCCCAACCTGGACGCCCTGCGCAAAACCTATCTGGCCAACCTGCGCCGCACCTACCGCCACCTGGACTTCAAGGGCATCCCCCAGGTAGAGCGGGTGGCCACGCTGTTGCCCCTGGAGGGGGTGTACGTGGGCTTGCAAGCCCGCCGCGAGTTGCCCTCCGGCGAGACCTGGGCGCGGGTGGCCGGGCGGCCACTGGACGAGGTCGCCCTGGCGGAAATGGAGGGGCTGGAGCGGCGCATGGGGACGGCGGAGCCCGTGCCTGTGGAGCGCCTGTTGGGGGAGTATCCTGGCCTGGTGGTGCTGGGCGACCCCGGCGCGGGCAAGAGCACCCTGCTCAAGGTGCTGGCCCTGGCCTGCGCCGAGGGGCGCGCTCAGGAGCGGCTGGGCCTGGAGGGGGAGTGGCTGCCCATCCTGTTGCCCCTGGCAGCCTACGCCGCTGCCCTGCGTAAATCCGAGGAATGTAGCCTGCTGGCCTTCCTGCCCGACTATTTCTGTATGCGCGGCCTCGATTGTGACCTGGGGCCCCTGCTGACCGACACGTTGAAGCAGGGGCGGGCCATAATCCTTCTTGATGGCCTGGACGAGGTGCTGGAAGGCCGGCCGTTCGTGGCGGCGCGAGTGGAGGACTTCTTCCGGCAATACGCCCCGGCGGGCAATCGCCTGGTGGTCACCAGCCGCATCGTCGGCTACCGTGATGCCCCTCTGCGGGCTGAAGGACTGACCACCATCACCCTGGTGGACTTTCAGCGGGAGCAGATCGAGCAGTTCGCTCACAATTGGTGCCACGCCTTCGAGGTGGCCACCCACGGCGACACGCCGGAGGCCCACCGGGCGGCCGAGGCTGAGAAGGGGGAGCTGTTGCAGGCCATCTTCAGCAACCCCGGCGTGGAGCGGCTGGCCTCCAATCCGCTGCTTCTGACCATCCTGGCCCTCATCAAGCGCCAGGGGGTGACGCTGCCCCATCGTCGGGTGGAGCTCTATGAGCTCTATCTGCGCACCCTGATCAGCGCCTGGAGCCAGGCCAGGGCGCTGGACCAGCGACCGGTGGGGCCGGAGCTGGACTACCTGGAGACGGCCCAGGTACTGGCTCCCCTGGCCCTCTGGCTGCGGGAGGCATATCCTGGAGCCGGTCTGGCTACCCGCTCAGAGCTGGAAAACTGGCTGGCCCGCTACTATCAGGACGAGTTGGAACTGGCGCCGGGAGAGGCCCGGCAAAAGGCGCGGGGGTTCATGGCTGCCGTGCACCGCTATTCCAATTTGCTGGTGGAACGCGGCGAAGGAACCTACGGCTTCATCCACCTGACCTTCGAGGAGTACCTGGCTGCCCAGGGCATCGCTCAGCGGGGGCAGTTGAACGTTGGGAACACCGTGAAGGTGCTGAGCGAACACCTGACCGACTCGGCCTGGCACGAGACGACCTTGCTCACGGTGGGCTACCTGGGCATCGTGCAGCGCAACCGCCGCACCGCCGCCGCCGTGGTGGAGGGCCTATTGGAGGCCGACGTGCCCCTAGCCGAGCGGGGCTGGAACGCCGTGGTGGCTGGCGAGGCCCTGCGCGACGTGGGGCCGGCCGGCGTAACCGAAGGCTGCCGGCGGCGAGTGCTGGACACGCTGGTCGGCACGATGCAGGACGCGGCTGTTGCGCCTGTCCATCGGCGGCAGGCCGGGCTATTGCTGGGCTGGCTGGGCTGGCTGCCCGACGACCCTTCGGACAGAGCCTCAGGGCGAAGCCTGGACGACTGGGTAGCGATACCGGCGGGGCCTTTCCTCTACGGCGATGGGAGGGAGAAGCGCCTCATCGAACGCCCCTACCGTATCGGCAAATACCCCGTGACCAACGCCCAGTTCGCCCGCTTCGTGGAAGCTGGAGGGTACGAGGACGAGACGTGGTGGTCGGAGGAGGGATTGGCCTGGCGCAGCGGCGAATCGGATGATCAGATCCAGGACAGCTTCTGGCGAGATTGGGTCAAAAAGCGCACACCTGAGCAGCGCAATCGCCCGATGTGGTGGGCCGATCCCGAGCGGGCCAACCCCCTGGCGCCGGTGGTGGGGGTCAGTTGGTACGAGGCCGAAGCATACTGCCGTTGGCTGACCGAGGAGCTGCGGCGGGCAGGTATCCTGGGGGGGGACGAAGTGGCTCGCCTGCCTACCGAGCAAGAGTGGGAGCGGGCGGCGCGGGGCACCGATGGCCGGGAATATCCCTGGGGCGAGGGCTTCGACGTGGCCAGGGCCAACCTGGAGATCGGCGACCGGCCGGCCCATGGTACCACGGCGGTGATGACCTATCCCGATGGCGTCAGCCCCGACGGGGTGTGGGACTGTTCCGGGAACGTGTGGGAGTGGACCCATAGTTGGTGGAGTGAGGAGAAGATGTACCGGGTGTTGCGTGGCGGGTCGTGGGCCAACAGCTATGAGTGGGTTGCTCGCTGTTCCTATCGCGGCCTCGATCACCCTGCCTTCTTCGGCGGCCGCCGCGGGTTTCGGGTGGTGGTGTCCGCCGCTCTCTCCCCTGGTTCTGAGTTTCTGTAGTTCTGATTTCTGATTTCTGCCGGCGCCCGGCGCGTTTTTTGGGCTTACGTTGGGCAAGGTCTCCTGACCGCCGCCGCAAGAGGCTCGGTCGGAGACCTTGGCCCAACAGGGTAGGACCCTTGCTCAACGAGTGGTTCAACAGGAAGGAGGCTATTGGTCATGGAAGAAAAGCTCATCGTGTTCATCAGCTCCCGCATCAACGACGAGATGAGGCGGGCTCGTCAGACCGTCCGCCAGGCCATGGAGGAGCTGCCCCTGACCCGCCCCTGGCTGTTCGAGGAGGCTCCGGCTGCGACAGACCCCCTGGACCAGTCCTACCTGCGTTGGGTGGGCAGGTGCGACCTGTTCA
>VFZS01000286.1 GCA_016871095.1 Acidobacteriota bacterium | reverse complement strand
TGGCACGGAGGCGCGGGGAAGGTCGGCGAACAGCGAGCCGTCGAGCACGGGGCCGAAGTGGGCGTCCCAATCCGCCCAGCTCCGCACGCGGGTGGCGGCGCCTTCACCGTCGAGCGGGGGCGCGTGGTCGGGGACGGTCGTACCGCTGTGCGAGTAGCCCAGCACGTTCAGGTTGGCGCGGTGCAGGTGGGCCATGCGGTGATAAGCGTGCTCGAGGCGGCGGTACTCGGGGGTGCCGCGCTGCACCTGGTAGCCCGAGTTGACGCCGCTGTAGCAGTTGAGATCCACGACGAAGCTCAGCTTGTCGGGCAGAGTGAGGGGCAGCACCTCGACTTCAATCGCGATGCGATGCTCGCTGCCGCCCGCGTGCACGCTCAGCGCGCCGCGGTGCAGGCCCGCCGCCGCGTCCTTGGGGATGTAGACATCCACGAAGAAGGGCTGCACGGTCTGGCCCGGAACCGGGTTGTCTTTCGAGGGCAGATCGACGGGGCCTGTCAAGGGAACCAAGGCGTCGGGATACCACTGGCGGCCCGCGGGATTCTCCCGCTCATCGGGCACGAACCACTCGCGATACAGTTGGATGGCGCCGGAGGAGCGGAACACCTCGGGCAGCCTGGAGGAGGCGAACAGCGGCTCAGCCACCCGCACCTGGATGCCGCTCACCGGCGGTGCGCTCTCGAGGGCCAGTTGGAAGGCGACGAACTCGTTGCGGGCGCCGCTGAGCCGTACCGTCGAGGCGGCGGCGTTCCAGACGGAATTGCGCGCGCGATGCTCGGGGAACTCGGCCTGCTCGAGCAACGCGCCGGTCACGGGGTGGATCTTCAGCAATTCCGGCACGGCCCACACGGCGGGGCGCTGGGAGGTCGGAGCAGAGGCGCGCGGGGGCGGCGCGGCCTGGGGCAGGGGGGGGAACGTGCGCGCATAGGCTTGATAGGAGCCTAGCGCGGACACCGGCCCTGCATTGCCGGCTTCGTCGATGGCGCGCGCGGCGAAGTGGTAAGTGGCGCCGGGCTGGAGATCCTCGACTACGGCGTACACTTCGTCGCGCCGGCGGTTGGCGGTGGCCAGAGGGTGGGGCTTGGGCGCCAGCGGATCCAGCGACCAGCGAGGCACGCGCGCGGCGCTGGAGAAGTTGGGCGCGCTGAGCGGCTGCCGGCTGTGGCGGATCTCATAGGAGGCGGCAATGCCCTTCCCCTGATCGTCACCGGCGCCACCCAGATGGAGAATCACGCTGCCGGGGCGCAGGGTGGTGCGTCCCATCCGGCGCGCTTCCTCGGGGGTGCTCGACGCGCCGGACTTGAGGGAGCGCACCGGGCCGGGCGCGATGCGGTCGGAGGCGGCTCCCTCGACCAGCAGCTCGGGAGGAAAGGCGCTCTCGCGGCTGGAGAAGACATGGCGCGTCTGGGTCTGCCCTTTCTCGTCGGTGAGCAGCAGGCCGTACTGGTCGCCTATGCTCAGCGCATGGACCAGCGCGGGGGGCACGCTGATCTCCCACCAGCCCCCGCCCGCGTCGCGGGCGCGCTCGTAGGCGTAGAGACTGCCGCCCTGGGCGAAGGTCACATCCACGAGGTCCGAGCCGGGGTAGGACCAGGGCTGGCGCGCGCCGGCCGGATGGAAGAAATTCGCCGCGGCTTCCCGCCACGGGCCGCCGCCGCTGACGGTGGAAAGCCCCACGGTGTGGAGCGGCACCGGGTCGGCCCGGCGGTGTATGCGCAGGACGGCCTGGTCCACGGTCATGCCCCTGGCGGAAGAGCAGTCGAAGGCCAGCAGCGCGAAGCTCTCGCGGCCCCGCACCACCAGCTCCTGGTCCTCCCCGTGGGTCTTAAGGGCATCGGCTCGCTCGCCGCCGGAGGTCTCCCAGCGGTGCATGGCCACCCAGGTGTCGGCCAGCACCGGGCAGCGGAGGGGTTCGGCGGCCAGGCCGGCTCCGGCCAGCAACAGCCCGGCCAGCAGGGATCGGCAGGTTTGATAGGATCGCATGGGAGTCAACTGACCATCATGATACGCCTGTCACGGATTCTGCTGGTGGCGGCCCTGGCCGCGGCCGCCGCGCCCAGGCTGGCTTTCGAGCATGTGACCATCGACGCGGAGGGCCCGCTGGACGTATGGCTCAAGGCGGTGGGGGACCTCAACCGCGACGGGCGGGTGGACCTGATCGCGGGCGGGGTAAAGGAGGGCGGCCTGGTCTGGTACGAGAACCCCGGCTGGAAGAAACACATCATTGCGGCCACGGGAGCGTTCAGCACCGACGGAGAAGTGGTTGACATGGACGGGGATGGCGGCCTGGACGTGGTAGCTATCACCACGCGGCAGATTCTCTGGTTCGAAAACCCCGCCTGGAAGCCGCACCTGATCGCGGACGTGGAAGTGCATGACCTCGAGGTGGCGGATCTGGACGGCGACGGGCGGCCGGACATCGTGGGGCGCAATCAAGGCGCCTTCCGGAAACTGGGCGGAACGGCAGTGCACATCTTCCGCAGGGAGCGGGACTCCGCGTGGAAGCAGCGCACGCTGGAGGTTCCGGATGGGGAGGGATTGCTGGCGGCGGATGTGGATGGCGACGGCGATCCCGACATCATCCTGGAGCGCCAGTGGCTGGAGAATCCCGGTGACATCCTCGGCGGCCGGTGGGTGAGCCACGCCTACGGCGCCGGCTGGGACTACCCGCACACCTTCATCGCGGCGGGGGATCTGAACGGCGACGGGCGGCTGGACGTGGTGCTGGCGCCGGCGGAGCGAGCAGGCGGGAGCTACCGGATCTCGTGGCTGGAGGCGCCCGCGGATGTGAAAGCGGCAAGCTGGCGCGAGCACTTGATCGACGCACCCGTCGAGACGGTCCACCACTTCGTGGGGATCGCGGACTTCGATCTGGACGGACGGCTGGATGTGGCCACCGCCCGCATGCACCAGGGTAAGAACCCCGAGATCAGCGTCTACGTCAATCTGGGCAGAGGAGCCAAGTGGCACAAGCACGTGGTGGCGCCCACCAGCTCGCACAGCATGCGCATCGTGGACGTGGATGGCGACGGGCGGCCGGACCTATACGGCGCGAACTGGCGCGGACGGGGCATCGACCTATGGCGCAATGTTGCGCCAAAGAGCGCCGCGCGGTAGGGGGGAGCGGTCAGGACCACTCGCTTACGCTCGTGGCTCGGCCAGCGCGTGCGAACCTTGGAGCGCGTAACGGAGCGGTTTAGAGCAGCCGGAAGTTGACTTCCACGGTGGCGTAGACGGCCACCGCCTTGCCGTCCTTGTAGGCCGGGCGGAAGCGCCACTTCTGCACCGCTTCGATGGCCTTCTCGTCCAGCCCCAGCCCCAGCGGGCGGGACACGCGGATATTGCGCGGCAGACCGCCCTCGTCCACGATGATGGACAGCACCACGGTGCCCTGGAACTTGGCCTTGCGCGCCTCCTCGGAGTACTCCGGTTCGACCTTCTTCACCAGGATGGGCTGCGATACGCCGCCGCCCACGCGATAGACTCCGCCGCCGATGCCGCCGCCTTCACCCGGCCCGAACCCCGGCCCGCGGCCGGGCCCAATACCGCCGCCCGAGCCGGTGCCGATGCCACCGCCCGAGCCCGGCCCGCTCGATGGGGGACCGACCTTGGCAAAGGGGTCCCCGTAGTTGGGCATGTTGACGTTGGGAAGCTGGACGTCCGGCTGGATGACCAGCGTGGGCTCCATGATCAACTTGGGATTGGGGTTGTGCACCACCGCCATGGGCGGGGTGAACTGCCGCAGGGCCGGCCGGGGCGTCCGTCCCTTGCTGGGCGGCAGGGGGGAACGATCCCCGCCGCCGCCGCCGCCACCCATTTGCTCGAGCTTGGGCTTGGCGTCGGGAATGTAAGGGGCGATGTCCGGGGCCACGATACTGACGGCCTGCCGGAGACCCTGCTGCACGGTCGAACTGGTGCCCAAAGTGAACAACAGCACGGCCGCTGCGCCGTGCAAGAAGATGGACGAAATCCCAGCCTGCCTGCCGTAGCGATACTCTCCCCAGATGTCCTTGACCGCCACGGGTTTGGAGGTGACCTGCAAGGGGGGCAGCTTGGGTGGGGATATGAGTTCCTTGAGGTTGCACACCAGGGACCGGTACCAGGGTTCCTCGGTGACGCTGACCAACAGACGATCCAGGTGCTCGTCGCCGGGGGGGCGTCCGCTAATGGCAGTCTCCACCGGCTGGGGCCGCGGGGCGCTTGACTCTGGCCCGGACGTATTCATGGCTGCTTGAGCACTCGGCTCGCCCGCACCTGGCGGCACGAATACCCTCTTCCCTCAGTATAGACGCCAAAAGGGGGGCGCAGGTTGCTGTCTATCGTATCGGCCCACCCAGCCTCTTACCAAAGATTGTATCACAGGCCGCCGCAAGCACTTGCGGATTCCGAAACCGGTAGCCCGCCGCGGGCGCGCGGGTTTGCTGCTTCGCCAGTGGTGCGACCGGGGGAGGGTGTGCGCCGACAGGCTGAAGGCCTGTCCCACGAGGCAGCGGTGTCCGGCAAGGACGAGACTACTTGAACTTAACCTGCGTTTCGGCGGAAAACTTGCGGAAGGCGGAGTAGCGAAAGCGGTTCTCGACGAGGAGCTGGTCGGCCGCCCATTGGCGATGCAGCACTGAGGCGGGAACCAGTATCCCGTGCGGACTCATGAGGTAATCCACGGCAGCCTCGTCGCGGATCCAGACGCTCTCCCGCGTCCGGCTGGTGCGCACGGCGATCCGCAGCGGCAGCCCGTCCGGCTGGCGCGCCCAAACCTCGCCGTCCAGCCGCTGGTGCAGGGCGGTCTTGCCCTCGAAGATCAGCAGCGAGCCGCTGCCGGCTTTCTGCTGGAAGTCCACGACCAGCACGGCATCCGCGCCCAGCCTGTCCTCCCGAACGGCCCGGAAGTAGTAGTCGGCCTGACGGCGGGGGCTGAACAGCAGGATCAACTGCCCGAAGTCCGTCGCCGCGCTGGCCAGCCCGTGCCGGCGGAACTCCTCGAGCATTTGCCGCTTGATCCGGTCATCGTCGGATTTGAGCCCCCGTACCAGCGACTCACGCGCCTTCTGCGGGCTGGCGATCTTGCGGCCATTCACCGAGACCAGTTGGCGGAATTCGTGGATCACACCCGGGGATTCCTGGAGGACGGAAAAACCGTACTCGGAGACAATCTCGCGGGTCTGGTAGTCGGGCTTGGGCGGCTGGTGGGCCCTGGCGCCCAGGCGGGGCCGGAAGCGCGGCGGAGGCTTCAGGGCGCGCTGCTGGAGCATCTCCTCAGCGGTAAGGTCCACGGCCGCATGGGCGAAGATTTCAGCCTCCTCGCCGAGGCGCGCAAGAACCGCCAGGAGCCGGTCCGGGGCTTGCCCACCGGCCCAGGTCAGAAGCAGCAGCGCCGCAGTGACACCCATACCACGATTCTAGACCACGCTCCGGCTTCTGACTTCTGACTCCTGTCTCGGGCCATCTTGCCCGCCGATGGGTGATTTGCCCCACCCCCATCGGCCGTCTGGGCCTCCCGGCAAGCTGATGGAATTGCAGCACAAGGAGTTAGGAAGCACTCCGGAACGACTGCGGCTGGCATGCCGCGTGCTACTCGTTCCCGGTGGAAGGTGCTCCTTGTCTACCCGGAGCACCTCCTCCGTCACCGAGGCGAACGTCCTATACTTGTACTTAACGTTCCCGCTCAACCGGGCCGATGTTTCCACACTTAGGAAGAGACTGAACCCCCATGACCAGACCCAAAGTCACCATTGACGGCAATGAGGCGGCAGCTTATGCGGCGTACCACGTCAACGAAGTCTGCGCCATCTACCCCATCACGCCATCTTCAAACATGGGCGAGTGGGCGGACGAGTGGTCCGCCAAGCGGATCCCCAACATCTGGGGCGCCGTTCCCACGGTGGTCGAGATGCAGAGCGAGGCGGGCGCGGCGGCGAGCTTGCACGGGGCGCTGCAAGGCGGGGCCTTGGGCACGACTTTCACCGCGGCCCAGGGGCTGCTGCTGATGATCCCCACCATGTTTAAGATCGCCGGCGAGCTGACGCCGGTGACCATCCACGTTTCGGCCCGCACGGTGGCAACCCACGCGCTGTCGATCTTCGGTGATCACAGCGACGTGATGGCGTGCCGGTCCACGGGCTTCGCGCTGCTATCCTCGAACTGCGTCCAGGAGGCCCACGACTTCGCCCTCATCGCGCAAGCCGCCACGCTGGAATCGCGGGTGCCGTTTCTGCACTTCTTCGACGGGTTCCGCACCTCGCACGAAGTGGCCAAGATCGAGCAGCTCACCCACGACGAGATGAGCGCCATGGTGGACGACGAGCTGGTGCGCGCCCACCGCGCCCGGGCCATGACGCCCGACCAGCCGGTGTTGCGCGGCACTGCGCAGAACCCGGACGTCTTCTTCCAGGCCCGCGAGAGCTGCAACCCGTACTATGTGGCCTGTCCCGGAGTGGTGGAAAAGGTCATGCAGAAGTTCGCCCAGGTCACCGGGCGGCCGTACCGGTTGTTCGACTACGTGGGCGCGCCGGACGCCGAGCGGGTGATCGTGCTGATGGGCTCCGGCGCCGAGACCGTCCAGGAGACCGTCGAGTACCTGACCGGGCGCGGCGAGAAGATCGGCGTCGTCAAGGTCCGGCTGTTCCGTCCCTTCTCGATCGAGCACTTCCTGGGGGCGCTGCCGGCCACGGTGAAGACCATCGCGGTGCTGGATCGCACTAAGGAAGCGGGGGCCGCTGGCGAGCCACTCTATCAGGACGTCATCACCGCGATAGCGGAAGCTTTGCCGGCCGGCAAGACGCCGTTCCGCAGCTTCCCCCGCATTATCGGAGGCCGCTACGGGCTTTCCTCGAAGGAGTTCACGCCGGCCATGGCAAAGGCGGTCTTTGACGAGGCCGCCAAGGAAGCTCCCAAGAATCACTTCACGGTGGGCATCAGCGACGACGTCGGCAACACCAGCCTGCCCTACGACCCCAGCTTCTCGACCGAGGATCCCAAGGCCGTGCGGGCGGTCTTCTACGGCCTGGGCGCGGACGGGACGGTGAGCGCCAACAAGAACTCGGTGAAGATCATCGGGGAGGGCACCGACAACTTCGCGCAGGGCTACTTCGTGTACGACTCGAAGAAGGCCGGGGCCATTACCGTGTCGCATCTCCGGT
>VFZS01000285.1 GCA_016871095.1 Acidobacteriota bacterium | reverse complement strand
CCGAGCGGGCCACCGTCCACTGCATGTTCGACTGCCCCGAGCCGACCCAGACTTCTCCCACCAGCACGTCCCGGATGACGATCTTGTTCCGCCCGGTGATGGTCATCTCGTGCGGGCCGCCCGCAGCCAAGGGTTTCAGATACGCAGACCAGCGGCCACTGGCGTCCGCTTCAGCGGCGACTCGCTGGCCGGCCACCTCGACCCGCACCGCTTCACCAGGCTCGGCCCGGCCCCAGATGCGCACCGGCACACCCTGCTGGAGCAGCATGTGATCGGAGATCACCGCCGGCAGCCGGACTTCGGCCAGCAGGGGGGCCGCAGCCGCCAGCAATAGCAGCCAACGTCTGTTGGGAGACATAGTCCCAATTCTATCGCCATGGACTATAATCAGCGGGCGAGGGAGGGTTTCCATGCACCGCAGAAGCTTTCTGGCCCGAGCAGGGCTGGTCCCGCTATGTGCCGGCTCGGCGCTGGCGTTCCAGGCGGAGCGCAGCCGGATGAAGATCACCAGCGTCCGCCTGGTGCGCACCCGGCCCCGGCGGCCCCTGCCGGCCTACAAGCCCGCGCCGGGAACGTGGTCCACGCAGGGCGTCGAGGTGGCCAACCCCATGTCCATCTACCCCAAGTACAAGGCGCAGCGATCGCTGTTCTTTCCCGACCCCGGCCCTTTCGGCGGGTTCACCGTCGAGATAGCCACCGACAAAGGCGTCAAGGGTTACGGCAGCGGCGGCACGGGCGGCGGTCAGGTGATCGAGTCCCACCTGCGGAAACTGCTCGTGGGCGAGGACCCCTTCGACATCGAGAAGCTGTGGGACATCATGTGGCGCTCGACCATGCACTACGGGCGCAAGGGGGTGGCCATCAACGCCATCAGCGGCGCCGACCTGGCGCTGTGGGACCTGATCGGCAATGCGCTGGGCATGCCCGTTTACCGCCTGCTCGGCGGCGCCACCAAGGACCGCATCCCCGCCTACTGCACCGGCAACGACATCGAGCAGCACCTCCAGTTCGGCTACACGAAGCTCAAGCTGGCCATCCCCCACGGCCCGGCCGACGGGCGCGAGGGCATGAAGAAGAACACCGAGCTGGTGCGGCGCGCGCGCGAGCTGCTGGGCCCGGACGGCGAGATCATGCTGGACTGCTGGATGGCCTGGACCGAGCGCTACACCCTCGAGATGGCCGAGCTGGTGGCGCCCTATCGCGTCTACTGGATGGAGGAGTGCCTCCAGCCGCACGACTACGCGGGCTTTGGCCGCCTGCACGCGCAGATCAGGAGCACGCGCATCGTCACCGGCGAGCACGAGTACACGCGTTACGGCTTCCGCCAGTTGCTCGAGCACCACGCCGCCGCCATCTGGCAGCCCGACATACACTGGTGTGGCGGGCTGACCGAGCTGCGCCGCATCGGGGCCTTGGCTGCGGCCTACGACATCCCGGTGATCCCCCACGGCGGCGGCGCGCGCGACGCCGTCCACTTCATCATGGCCACCGTCAACAGCCCCTGGGCCGAGTTGTTCATGCCCGCGCCCGGCGGGCCGCCCGAGGTCTACAAGCGCTACGAGGAAGACAACCTCATCACCCGCGGCCCCGAGGGCATCTACACCCAGCCCCTCGAGAAGCCCGGCTTCGGCTGGGACTTCGAGGTGGTGGACTGAGTGGGGCGACCTCGCAGGCCGCGCCGGGCCTCAGCCCGGCTTTCCTGCATTTCGTATAATTGAGCGGGGCCTCTTATGCGCTGTACGATTCCGCTGATCGGTCTGGCCGCGCTCGCCCTGGCCGCGGACAAGAAGCCGCCCTCCGGCCAGGTGGAGAACGAGCGCGTCGCCATAGCTGCCACGCTGTACGCGGGCAAGGAAGCGGTCCGCCAGGAACTGGGCGCCGAGCTGCACGAGGACTTCCTTCTGGTCAAGGTCAGCGTGGCGCCCAAGGCCGGCCAGGAGCTGGCCGTGCATCGCGACGACTTCCTGTTGCGCAGCGACAAGGACGGCCAGCGGTGCCAGCCCTTTGCACCCACGCAGATCGCGGGTCCCGTGGCCCTGGTGATCTCGCAAGGCGGCGGGCGGGGAGGCATAATGTCCGAGGATCGCGGGCCAGTCTGGGGTGGAATCGGAGGTCCTCCCAGGCGAATGGGAAACGAAGGCGCTTCCATGGGCAGCGTGGACCAGGGCTCCGTCCAGGCCGGCCTCTCCAGCGACGCCAAACAGAAGGAGAACCCGGCGCTGGTGGCGCTCCGCGCCAAGGCCATGCCGGAGAAGCCCACCGCCGAGCCGGTCAGCGGGTTGCTGTACTTCCAGTTGGAGGGCAAGCACAAGCCCAAGGACCTGGAGCTGCGCTACAACGGCCCCGCCGGCAAGATCTCCCTGCGATTCCGCCAGTAACCGCTCATGAAAGTCACCGAACTCGAAACCCCCGCGCTCATCATCGACCTGGACATCCTGGAACGCAACCTCGCCCGCGCGGCTGAATACGCCCGGGCCAACGACCTCAGGCTGCGCCCGCACACCAAGACCCACAAGATCCCGGAGCTGGCGCGCCACCAGCTCTTGAGCGGCGCCGCCGGGCTGACTGTGGCCAAGGTGGGCGAAGCCGAAGTGATGATCGAGGCCGAGCCGCCGGAGTTGCTGGTGGCCTATCCGGTCATCGGAAGGCGCAAGCTGGAGCGGCTGATGGCGGTGGGGCGGCGCACCCGGCTCATGGTGGCCCTGGATCACCTGCTGCCCGCCCGCCAGCTCTCCGACGCGGCGCGTGCGGCGCGGCTCACCATCGGCGTGCTGGCGGAAATCGACGTGGGCCTGGGACGTGTGGGCGTGACGCCGGGGCCCGAGCTGGCCCAGCTTGCCGAGGGCATCGCCCGTCTGCCGCATCTGACCTTCGAGGGCCTCACCTTCTACCCGGGCCACATTCGCGGCGTGGATGAGGATGCCATCCGAGCCCTGGACCAGGCCGGCGAGCGAGTGCGCGAGGCGCTGGCCGTTCTGCGCCGCGCCGGCTTCGAGTCCCGCGTCGTGAGCGGCGGCTCGACGCCCACGCTGTTCCACTCCCACCGCGTGCGGGATCTCACCGAGGTCCGTCCCGGCACCTACATCTTCAACGACCGCAACACCCTGGCCACCGGCGCTTGTACGCTGGCGGACTGCGCGGCATCAGTCCTGGTCACCGTGGTGTCCACCGCGCGCCCCGGCCAGATCATCATCGACGGCGGCTCGAAGACATTCTCCTCGGACCGGCACCTGGCATCGCCGGAGGCCAGCTTCGGCTACGTGGTCGAGGCCCCGGATGCGGTCTTCACCAAGATGAACGAAGAGCACGGCTACGTGGACGTGCGCCGCGCCGGGCGCGAGTTCTCCATCGGCGACCCCCTGCGCGTCATCCCCAATCACATCTGCACGGCCATGAACCTGCACGAGACGGTCTACGGCATCCGCGGCGAGCAGGTGGCCGAGATCTGGCGCGTCGAAGCGCGGGGCAAGCTGCAATAGCGGCGAGGCATGCCTCGCCACGGGGGACAGACGGAACGTTCCCCGCTGCGGCTCTGCGGCATTGCAGGTCCGGCTCGCATGTCTTCAGGACGCCAGTGCGTCCAGCACCGCCTCGCGGTTCTTGGCGATGACGGCAAGGTATGCCCGGGTCGTGGCATCCGGCTTCCTGCGCCCCTGCTCCCATTCCTGCAACGTCCTCGGGTTGATGCAGAATGCACGCGCAAACTCCGCTTGCGACATTCCCACCTTGGACCGGATGCGCTTCACGTTGACCTCGTCTGGCAGCACGATACGCCGTGTTGGCAGTTGCGCTTCGCCCTTCACATGGGCCAGGATCTCTTTGGCGCTCTGCTCCAACGTCAGGCCGAGCTTGGTCCGCCTCTTGCTTGGGGTCTTCACATTGCGTACGCCCACGATTATCGCCCTCCCTTGGCCGCTTTCTTGATCTCTGCCGCGATCTTAAGGAGCACGTTCCGGTCGGCTGCCGAAAGCGTGTCTTTTCTCGATTTGGCGTAAATCGCAGCCATGTAGATGCGCCCCGGTTCCGCCAGGAAGAAGTAGATCACCCGCACGCCGCCGCTCTTCCCCCTCCCGCGCCGGGCCCAGCGGGCTTTGCGAAAGCCGCCGGCGCCCGCAATGACCGGATGATCCTCCGGAGCGCTGGCGACAAAGAACTCCATCGCCATCCGCTCTGGCTCACTGAGGAGCGCCGATACCTGGGATTCGTATGCCGACAGGCTTACGACTTCCGCAATCACGATTTCACTATACGGCGTTGCCGTATACCGGGTCAAGAGCCACCAGACACCTGGGTGCGAAGTCTGTGACGCACAGCCGGAGTCTGGGCGCATCGAGGCGCGGGGCAAGCTACAATAGCTCGGCATGCGGGAACGTTCCGTCTGTCCCCCGGTGTCGCGGCGCGCGCTGCTGGCCGCCGCGGCCTCTCCCTTCCTCGCCGCCGCTCCCAGCCGCCGTCCCAACGTGATCGCCATTCTGGCCGACGACCAGGGCTGGGGCGATCTGAGCGTCCACGGCAACACCAACCTCTCCACGCCCAACATCGACTCGCTGGCGCGGGACGGGGCGCTCTTCGAGCGTTTCTACGTCTGCTCGGTGTGCGCGCCCACGCGGGCCGAGTTCCTCACCGGGCGCTATCACCCTCGGGGCGGAGTGCGCGGCGTCACCACCGGCGCCGAGCGGCTGAACCTCGACGAAACCACCGTCGCCCAACTGTTCCAGGCCGCCGGCTACGCCACCGCCGCTTTCGGCAAGTGGCACAACGGCTCCCAGCATCCCTACCATCCCAACGCCCGCGGCTTCGGCCAGTTCTACGGCTTCACCTCCGGCCATTGGGGGCAGTACTTCGATCCCGAGCTCGACCACAACGGCAGGCTGGTGCGCGGCAAGGGGTTCATCATCGACGACCTGACCGATCACTCGCTGGAGTTCATCCGCCAGCAGCGCAGCCGGCCGTTCTTCTGCTACCTGGCCTACAACACCCCCCACTCTCCCATGCAAGTGCCGGACCGCTTCTGGACGAAGTTCGCCCACCTCGACCCGAAGATGCGGGACCGCGACCCGCGGCGCGAAGAGCTTCCCATGACGCGGGCGGCGCTGGCCATGTGCGAGAACATCGACTGGAACGTCGGCCGGGTGCTGGCGCGGCTGGAGCAGTTGAAGCTCGAGCGCGACACCATCGTCTTCTACTTCAGCGACAACGGGCCGAACAGTTGGCGCTGGAACGGCGGCATGAAGGGCCGCAAGGGCAGCGTGGACGAGGGCGGCCTGCGCGTGCCCTTCCTGATCCGCTGGCCCGGCCGCATCCGGCCGGGATCCCGGATTCCCCAGATCGCCGGGGCCATCGACCTGCTGCCCACACTGGCGCAACTGGCCGGAGTTCCGATCACCTCCGCTAAGCCGCTGGACGGCATGAGCCTCCAGCCGCTGCT
This sequence comes from Acidobacteriota bacterium, assembly GCA_016871095.1. Classification (GTDB taxonomy): domain Bacteria; phylum Acidobacteriota; class Terriglobia; order Bryobacterales; family Bryobacteraceae; genus VFZS01. The sequence continues at coordinate 1,717 of VFZS01000285.1, read as the reverse complement.
GCTGGGCGGGGCGAAGGACTGGCCCGATCGTATGATCTTCTCTCTCCAGCGCAACCGCGTCAGCGTTCGCACTCAGCAATACCGGCTGGATGCCGAGGGACGGCTGTTCGACATGGCCGCCGACCCGGGGCAGGACCGCGACGTCGCGGACCAGAAGCCGGAGGTGGCCGCGAAGCTGCGCCGGGCGGTCGCCGAGTGGACCAAGGAGATGATGCCGCACGTCGGCCCCGACGATCGTCCGTTCCCCGTCGGCCATTCCGCAACTACCTTGCTGCCGGCCCGCGATGGCGTTCCCGAGGGCGGCATCAAGCGCAGCGCCGCCCCGCCGAACTGTTCCTTCTTCACCCACTGGACCAGCCAGGACGACCGGATGACTTGGGACATCGAGGTCGCCAGGGGCGATGACTACGAGGCGGCCATCTACTACACCTGCCGCGCCGGCGATGCCGGTTCCACCGTCGAGCTGAGTTTCTTGGGCAGCCCGGTGCGCGGGAAGATCAGCGAGGTTCACGATCCGCCGCTGGTGGGCGCCGCCTTCGACCGCGTCCCGCGCGGCGAGTCCTACGTCAAGGATTTTCGGGCCTTGCCCCTGGGTGTCATTCACCTGGATAAGGGCCGCGGGAAGCTCGTCCTGAGGGCCGTCGAAATCGCCGGCCAGCAGGTCGCCGATATACGCTACGTATCACTAACCCGCAAGTAGTTCCCCCGGCCCTCAGCCGAGGATCTCCTTGTAGTAGGCCTCGTAGCGGGGTATCACCAGGGAGCTACAGAAGCGGGCCTGGGCGGTTTGGCGGACGGCCGATGCGGGCTGCGGAGCCGAAGGCTGTGCCGACAGGGTTGTCCAGGGTAAAGGTCAGAAAGATCGGGTGACCATGGCGCCGCACGTTGTAGAATGGGGAGGGCGTGCCGACGATCCTCAGAATACGCTCATATCGCTTCTTCTTCGTGTCACTGGATCGCGGCGAGCCTCCGCACGTTCACGTGAGGCGCGAGAGCATGGTGGCGAAGGTCTGGCTCGACCCCGTCTCCCTGGAGCGTGCCGGCGGGTTCGGCCGGGCAGAGCTGACCGCCATCGCAAGGCTCGTTCAAGCGCACCGAGACAGGTTGCTCAGGAGCTGGCATGAGTTCTTTGGTTGTTGAAATAGAGGAAGCTCGCGCTCGATCGGCGAGCGTAACCCGCGAAGCCCTGACGGTTGACTTGATGGATGGCCGCACCATCGCGGTCCCGCTCGTATGGTACCCGCGCCTTTGGCACGGCACGCCGCAGGAGCGCAGCCGTTTTGAGATCTTCGGAGACGGGGCCTACCTCCATTGGCCGGACCTTGATGAGGATCTGACTGTGGCTGGTCTGTTGGCCGGACGCCGGTCAGGCGAGAGCCCCCAGTCTCTGAGGAAATGGCTGGAATCCCGAAAGGGGAAGCCAACAGAGACGGACCAAGGGCCGTCCAACAGGTGCACGCAGCCGGCGCGCCAAAAGCGGGCGCGCGGCTGATGCGCCGGTTGGCAAGCGCGGAAAGGTGACAACGGCCGATCGTGGCAGAGGGAGCGTTCTATGGCCACGTGGTTGATTCGCGCTGGCTCGCAAGGCGAGTACGAACTGAAGTTCATCCAGGAGAGCCGGGGGTACGTGACATGGGACAACCTGGATGTTGACCTCGGAAAGCTCAGCCACCGAGCCAACCTGACCGAGGAGATGGAGCGGCGGTACCCCGACACC
>VFZS01000284.1 GCA_016871095.1 Acidobacteriota bacterium | reverse complement strand
GACAAGCTGAAGCTCGTCCCACCGGCTGAGTTGACCCACGTGGGGCATGCTTTAGCTTGCCAGCGGACCCTTTCCGCAGGCGGTCAAGGAATACTCTGCACCAGCAGAGGGAGGAGGATCGAATGCTGCCCAAACCCCCTTTGGGGATGCTTGTATTGCTAGTGTGCGCCCCGGCGCTGACCGCCGCCCAGGACCGGCTGCGGCTGGAAGACCTGATCGCCGAGGCTCTGCGGCGCAGCCCGGAAGTGCTGGCCGCGCAGAAAGGCTATGAGGCCGCACGCCAGCGCCCGGCGCAGGAAAGCAGCCTGCCCGACCCGATGTTGTCGCTGGGCTACACTTCCAGCGGCAGTCCGCGCCCCTTCGCCGGACTGGGCGACGTCCCCATGGCCAATGCCGGCGTGATGCTCTCCCAGGAATTCCCGTTCCCCGGCAAACGCAAGCTGCGCGGCGACATCGCCGCCAGGGAGGCCGAGGCCGTCTTCCAGCAGTACGAAGCCGTCCAGTTGAGCGTGGTATCGCGAGTCAAGCAGGCCTTCCACCGGCTTGGCTACGCCTGGTCCGCCGCGGAGGTGCTGGAGCGCAACCGCGACCTGCTGCGCAAGTTCCTGCGCACCACCGAGGCTCGATACGCCGTGGGCAAGGCCCAGCAGCAGGATGTCTTCAAGGCCCAGACCCAGCTCTCCATCCTCGAGACGCGCTTGGCCAAGCTCACCCAGGAACGCCGGAGCCGCGAGGCCGAGATCAACAGCCTCCTCGCCCGACCCGTCGAATCGGTGCTGGGTAGGCCCGTGGAGGCGGCTCCCGCTTCGCCGCACGTCACCCTCGAAGACCTCTTCGCGCAGGCCCGCCAGAATGCGCCGGTGCTGCGGCGGGAGGAGAAGATGGTGCAGCGGGCCGAGCTGGCGGTCAACCTGGCCCGCAAGGACTATTACCCCGACTACACCCTCTCGGCCGGAATCTACCACATGGGCGCCATGCCCTCCACGTACATGGCCCGCGTGGATTTCAAGCTGCCCGGCTGGTTCTGGCGCAAGCAGCGCGCGGGCGTGGCCGAGGACGTCAGCAGCCTCGGCGAGGCCCGCCGCAAGCTGGAAGCCGCCGGCCAGACGCTGGCCTTCCGCATCAAGGACGACTACCTCATGGCGGAAACCTCGTACCGCCTTATGGAAATGTACTCCAGCACCGTCATCCCCCAGACCAGCCTGGCGCTCCAGTCTTCTCTGGCCGCGTACGAGACCGGCGGGGTGGATTTCCTGACGGTGCTGGCCAACTTCAGCACCATGCTGGACTACGAGCTTAATTACCACGAGGAGTTACAGAGTTACTTAGTCGCTCTGGCGCGGCTGGAAGAAATGACGGGGGTGTCGCTGCCATGAAAGTCAAATGGCTGATTCTGTCGCTGCTGATCGCGGCCCTGGGATTCCTGGGCGGTTACGGCTATCAGCGCTGGTATGGCCAGAAGCCGGAAGCTGCTGCCGGGAAAGCCGGCGAGCGCCGGGTCCTCTACTGGGTGGATCCCATGCACCCGGCCTACAAGTCAGACAAGCCCGGCATCGCGCCGGACTGCGGCATGCAGCTCGTACCCGTGTACGCGGACGAGGCGCCGCAGCAGGCGCCCTCGGGCGCGCCCGGCACGGTGCGGATCTCGCCGGAGAAGTTACAGCTTATCGGCGTCCGCTACGGCGTCGCCGACCATACCGAAGACACCCAGACCATCCGCGCCACCGGCAAGGTCACGGTTGACGAAACCCGCATCACTCGCGTGCACGCCAAGACCGACGGCTGGATCGAACAGGTATTCGCCGACTTCACCGGGCAGGTGGTGCGACAGGGGCAACCTCTGTTGACCGTCTACAGCCCGGAGTTGCTGGCCACCCAGGAGGAATACCTGCTGGCGCTCAAGGCCAAGGACACGCTGGCCGCGAGCACCGTGCCCGGCGTCCGCGCCGACGCCGATGCGCTGATCGGCGCCGCGCGCCGCCGGCTGTCGCTTTGGGACCTGAGCAACGAGCAGATCGAGGAAGTGCGTCGCACGGGCAAGCCGGTGAAGTCGGTCACGCTGCACTCTCCGGTCTCGGGTTACGTGATGACGCGCAACGCCTTTCCCAGCCAGCGCATTACCCCGGACACAGACCTCTACACCGTTGCTGACCTGAGCCGCGTGTGGGTGCTGGCCAGCGTCTTCGAGTACGAGGCCCCGTTGATCCGGATGAATCAGCCCGCCACGGTGAGCCTGCCCTACCAGCCTGGCCGCGCCTGGCGCGCCCGCGTCAGCTACATACAGCCGCAAGTGGACGCCCCCACCCGCACGCTTCAGGTGCGCCTGGAACTCGCCAACCTGGGCCTGGCGCTGAAGCCCGACATGTACGCTGACGTGCGGTTCGAATACGCCCGGCGCAGCACTCTTACCGTGCCCGCTGAGGCGGTGCTGGACTCCGGCCTCCAACAGATGGTGTTCGTAGACCTGGGGGACGGGGCCTTCGAGCCGCGTTACGTCGAGACCGGCCGCCGCGTGGGCGACCGCATCGAGATCCTCAAGGGGATCGAGTGCGGCGAGCGCGTGGTCACTTCAGGCAACTTCCTGATCGCCTCCGAGAGCCAGTTGAAGTCGGCTGTGGCGGGCATGGGAGCGCACCAACACGGCGCGGCGCCAGCCGCCGCAACGGGGCACGAGCAGCACCCACCTGCGCCTGCCGCCAAGCCCCCCGCGACCGGACACGAGGGGCACCAGGCGGCGCCGCCCGCTCAGCCGGCCAAGCCCGCGGCCACCGGACACGAGCACCACCAGCATCCGCCGGCCGCGAAACCCGCTCAGCCCGCCAAGCCCGCGGCCACCGGGCACGAGCATCACGAGCACGCACCGGCGAAACCCGCTGCGCCGGCCAAGCCCGCGACCACTGGCCACGAGCATCATCAGCACCCTCCGGCGGCGAAACCCGGTCCGCCCGCCAAGTCCGCCCCGCGCCAGCACGAGCACGACCATGATTAACCGGCTCATCGAGTTCTCGGCGCACAACCGCTTCGCGGTCATCGTGCTGGTGGCCTGCGCGGTGGCGGCCGGCTGGTGGTCGTTGAACAACATCCCCTTGGATGCCATCCCCGACCTGAGCGACACCCAGGTTATTATTTACTCCCGCTGGGACCGCAGTCCCGATATCATCGAAGACCAGGTCACTTACCCCGTCGTCACGGCCATGCTCGGCGCGCCGCGCGTCAAGGCCGTGCGCGGCTTCTCCGACTTCGGTTACTCCTTCGTGTACGTCATCTTCGAGGACGGCACGGACATTTATTGGGCGCGCTCCCGCACGCTCGAGTATCTCTCCGGCGTGCTGCCCCGCCTGCCCCAGGGCGTCTCCACCGAGTTGGGGCCCGATGCCACCGGACTCGGCTGGGTCTTCCAGTACGCCCTGGTGGACACCACCGGCAGGCGCGATCTGGCTGAGCTGCGCTCGCTCCAGGACTGGTATCTGCGCTACCACCTGACCGCCGTCCCCGGCGTGGCCGAGGTCGCTCCGCTGGGCGGCTTCGTCCGCCAGTACCAGGTGCAGCTCGACCCCAACCGCCTACAGGCCTATTACATCCCGGTGACCAAGGTGGTCGAGGCGGTCAGGGCGGGGAACACCGACGTGGGCGGCCGCCTCATCGAGTTCAACGGCGTCGAGTACATGGTGCGCGGCCGAGGCTACATCCGTTCGGTTTCCGATATCGAAGCCATCGTCCTGACCACGAGCGCCAGCGGCGTTCCCGTCCGCGTGGGCGACGTCGGCCGGGTGGTCCTCGGTCCCGACATACGCCGCGGCGTCGCCGACCTCAACGGCGAGGGCGATGTCGTATCCGGCATCATCGTGATGCGCCAGGGTGAGAACGCCCTCCACGTCATCGACCGCGTCAAGGCCAAGCTCAAGGAACTCGAACCCGGCCTGCCCGAGGGCGTGAGGATCGTCACCGCCTACGACCGCTCCGATCTGATCCTGCGCTCCATCGAGAACCTCAAGAGCACTCTCACCGAGGAGCTGATCGTGGTTGCGCTGGTCATCCTGATCTTTCTGTGGCACATCCCCAGCGCCCTGATCCCCATCATCACCATCCCCGTGGCGGTGATCATCTCCTTCATTCCCATGAAAGCCATGGGGCTGACCGCCAACATCATGTCGCTGGGCGGCATCGCCATCGCCGTGGGCGCGCTGGTGGACGCCGCCATCGTGGTGGTCGAGCAGACCCACAAGAAGCTCGAGGAGTGGGACCGCACCGGGCGCAAGGAGAACTACCGCGACGTGGTCATCGAGGCGGTCAAGGAAGTCGGCGGCCCCAGCTTCTTCGCCTTGCTGGTGATCGCGGTCTCCTTCCTTCCCGTGCTGACCCTGGAAGCGCAGGAAGGCCGCCTGTTCAAGCCCCTGGCCTACACCAAGAATTTTTCGATGATCGTCGCGGCGGTGCTGGCTATCACGCTGGACCCCGCGCTGCGCCTGCTGTTCACGCACGCGCGGAACTTCCAGTTCCGCCCGCGCTGGCTGGCTCGCGCCACTAACGCGGTGCTCGTGGGCAGGATCCACTCCGAGGTGAAGCACCCCATCAGCCGCATCCTGATCCGCCTCTACGAGCCGGTCTGCGCCTGGTCGCTGCGCTGGAAGTGGGCGGTCATCGCCGGCGCGGTCGCGGCGGTGCTGGTAACCATACCCGTCTTCCAGCGCCTGGGCTCCGAGTTCATGCCCCCGCTGGATGAAGGCACGCTGTTCTACATGCCCACCACGCTGCCGGGCATCTCCGAGAACCAGGCCCAGCAGCTTCTTCAGGTCCAGGATCGCCTCATCAAGCAGTTTCCCGAGGTCGAGAGCGTCCTGGGCAAGGCCGGCCGCGCCGAGACCTCAACCGACCCGGCCCCGCTCTCCATGATGGAGACCGTCATCGTGCTCAAGCCCAAGGAGCAGTGGCGCAAAGTGGACACCTGGTACACTTCCTGGGCCCCGGACTGGCTCAAGGGTCTGCTGCGGCACGTCACGCCCGATCACATCTCGACCGCGCGCCTGGTTGACGAGATGAACGAGGCGCTGACCCTGCCGGGCGTGTCGAACTCCTGGACCATGCCGGTCCGGGCGCGCATCGACATGCTCACCACCGGCGTGCGCACGCCCGTGGGGATCAAGATCCTGGGCGCCGACGTGGGCGTCATAGAGCGTATCGGCACGCAGCTCGAATCGGTGCTGCCCGGCGTGGCGGGCACGCGCAGCGTCTTTGCTGAGCGCTCCGGGGGCGGCTACTTTCTGGACTTCGTCTGGAAGCGCGATCAACTGGCCCGCTACGGGCTGAGCATCGACGAGGCGCAGATGGTGGTGATGAACGCCATCGGCGGCGAGAACGTCACCACTTCGGTCGAGGGCCGCGCCCGCTACCCGGTGAACGTGCGCTACATGCGCGACTTCCGCAGCGACCTGGGCGCCCTGGGCCGCGTCCTGGTGCCCGCCATGCACAACCAGCAGATTCCTCTGGCGCAGTTGGCCGACATCCGCATCGTCTCCGGCCCCGCCATGCTGCGCAACGAGAACGGCCTGCTCAGTGGCTATGTCTTTGTGGACGTGGCCGGCCGCGACATCGGCGGGTACGTGACCGAGGCCAGGGAGGCGGTGCGCGCCGGCGTCTCGCTGCCGCCGGGCTACGCTCTCGAGTGGAGCGGCCAGTACGAGGCCATGGAGCGCGTCCGCGAACGCCTGATGGTGGTGCTGCCGGTGACTCTGTTCCTGATTCTCGCTCTGCTCTACGTAAACACGCGCTCGGTCGTCAAGACCGCGATGATCGTGCTGGCCGTGCCGTTCTCGGCGATGGGCGCCGTCTGGCTGCTCTACCTGCTGGGCTACAACCTGAGCATCGGCGTGTGGGTAGGCCTGATCGCGCTGATGGGCGTGGATGCCGGGACCGGCGTGTTCATGCTCCTGTATCTGGACTTGGCCTATGAGCGTGCCCGCCGTGAGGGCCGCTTGCGCAATCTGGCCGAGCTGCGAGCGGCCATCCTCGAGGGCGCGGTCAAGCGCATCCGCCCCAAGTTCATGACCGTGGCCACTATGTTCGTGGGACTGCTCCCCATCATGTGGTCCACCGGAACCGGCGCCGACGTCATGAAGCGCATCGCCGCGCCCATGATCGGCGGGATTCTGACTTCCTTCATTCTCGAGCTGGTGGTTTACCCAGCCGTCTACGAGGTTTGGAAATGGCACTTCGTTCTCAAACGGCAGCCTGCTGCCTGATGCTCCTGGCTTTGCCGCTCTCGGCGGAGCTGACCTGGCGCGTGCGCCACGACCATCTCTGGAAGAGCTGCACCGGGGAGCTGCGCATCCACGAGCGCGGCGTCTCCTTCCGCGAGATCAACCCGAAGAAGAAGCGTCCGCACGCCTTCGAGTGGAGCTACACCGCGATCCAGCAGCTCCGCATAGCGCCGGCCGAGATCCGCCTGCTCGCCTATGAGGACAGCCGCTGGAAACTGGGGACAGACGGAACGTTCACCTTTCGCGCGCTCACCGGCGGCCCCTTCGAGGAAGCCTATGCGCTGCTCAAGGACCGCCTCGACCAGCGACTGGTGGCGCAACTGGCGGATGCTCCGAGTGATGTTCTGTGGGAGCTGCCAGTCAAGCACCTCACGCGTTTCGGCGGCTCGCACGGCATCCTGATCGCGGCGCCGGACCGGCTCGTCTACCGCACGGACCGGTCGGGCGAATCGCGCACCTGGCGCTTCCAGGACATCGACAACGTCAGCACCTCCGGCCCGTTCCAGCTCACCGTGACCACCTTCGAGCGCGCCAAGTCCCACTACGGCAGCCGCAAGGGCTTCAACTTCCAGCTCAAGGAGCAGCTCTCGGAGGCCCGCTACAACGGCCTCTGGCGCCGCCTGCATCCGCCCTCCCTGCCGGCGCTCACCCCCCGCCCTTGAAGCGTCTGGACTTCCTGGCGGCGGCGTTTTGGGAGTTGACGCGAGGGGCAGGCGGATGTATGCTTGGGCGGTGCAGGGGACCAAGCGGGAGGTTGTGGGTCAACTGCGACAGCAGTTCGTCGCCCCGCGTGGGACCCCGGCCGGAGGCCACAGGGGGAGGTGCTTTATGCCCAGGGAACTCTCGGCCGGTCTATCCGGGGTCCTGCTGATTCTGCTGACTGCGCCCGCGCTGG
>VFZS01000283.1 GCA_016871095.1 Acidobacteriota bacterium | reverse complement strand
TCATGACTGACGGCCCGTGGCCGGCGGGCAAGGAGACCGAGTTGTTCGCGCCGTAGCGCCTCAGGCAGCGGACTCCGCGGCCTCGCGGATCAGTGCGGCGCATCGCGCGGCGGCGTAGCGCTCCTCCAGATCGGTGGCCAGCGCCAGCAGGCCGGCGCGCGTGCCCCGGCCGGGCCGCAGCGCGTTGTAGATCTCCCGGATGCGCTCCTCCGGCACAGCAGCCAGCTCGGCGGCGCGCCGCAGATTCTCCGCCAGTTGCCTCCGCCCGGCGGCCTGGGCGATCCGCGCCTGAAGCTCGAGCGCCTCCGGGGTGACGCGCAGGTCCTCCATCGTGATGCGGCCGTCGAGCACCGCCCGCAGAGTGATCTCACTGAAGGGCAGCCCGGTGGGCGTCTTCAACTGCCCGGGCATCTTCTCGGCCAGAGGGTAGTCAGGCATGGCGTGCGCGCACCTCCTGTGGCGGCCTGGCCGGGTCCACCTGCTCGGTTTCCTTGAGATGCAGGATGGTGGTCCGGACGATGTACTTCAGCCGGGCCAGGTTGTCGATCTGCACCGGCACGGGCAGCACCGGCTCGCGCTTGGCGTACTTGGCGGCATTGCGGCCGATGACCCGGTAGGAGTCCAGCGTGAGGTTGGGCGCTTGGGGGAACAACTCGAGGTTGTCGAGCGGCTCCAAATCCCGGCGGTGGATCACCGTGGTGCCCTTGGACTGAATGCCGATGGCGATGCCGGAGCCGCTCAACTGCGCCCCGGCGTGCCCGATGAAGCCGCAGTCGGAAGTGTGGCGGATCTTCACCACGCGCGCCGTGAGGCCGTCCTCCTCGACGCCCTGGATCAGCGCTTCAAGCACCCGGGCGTGGGGCAGCCCCAGCAGCGTGGCTTGCAGCGTGCCGCCGAAGGCCGGCCCCACGGCGATGACGATCTCGCGCGGGTGGTCGCCCGCCGCCGCGTCGCCGATTTCGTCAAGCCGCAGCGGCGGGTAAGCAGGCTCCGCGCCGATGGCGCGCGGGTCCAGCGCCTGCGGGATGGCGTCGATCTCGGCAGCGCGCTCCGCGCTGAGGCGGTAGCCCGTGCCCGGCCCCTGGTAGTCGTTGGGATCGTTGATGGCGCTGAGCACCCGGCCGCCGGGCAGCACCAGCGCCGAGGTTTGCAGGTAGTCGCCGCTGACGCGCAACTTCTGCACCGTGAGAATCTTCTCGGCGATATCGCGAAAACCGCGCCGCGCCAGCGCCCGGATGACATCCACGCCGTTGCGCCCGCGGCGCAGGAACTCCCCGGCGGCTTCCAGGTCGGCCACCACGTTGCGCTCCGGCATGTCCTCGCTGGAGTAGGCCCGCACGGCCGCCTCGACTTCCGCGCCGCTCACCGGCGGCAGCGCCAGTTCCTCGAAGACCGCCTGCACCGCCAGCGCCGCGCGGTGGCGGACCTCCAGCACCTCCGGCTCCCGCGCCGGACGCAAGCCGCCGTCGGCCTGCATGTCGCGCTGGAGGATGTTGTAGTCGTCCAGATCGTCAGCGTCGAAGTTGCCCCCGCCGAACAGATTGTCCTGGCGCGGCATGACGCTGTAGCCGGAGAAGACAAAGTCGGCTCCGGGCAGGAACTGGAGCATGAGTTTGGCGGCCTTGCGGATGCTGGAGTGCGAGGCCATGGCGTCGTTGCCGGAGGCCACCTCCAGGTCCAGCAGCGCGGCGATCAGATTCTCCGCCAGCACGCCGCGCACGCCGCCGGGCAGCGACTCGGGCAAAGCGATGCAGCTTATCGAGCCGTTCTGCACGCCCTGCGAGCCGGCGCCCCGGATGGCCATCAGACAGCGGGTCTCCAGGTACAGCATGGACCTGGCTTCCGCGTGGCCCATCAGTGCCTCCGAGCCAGTGCCTGAAGTGAAGCGCACCTTGATGCCGCGCGAAGCGTAGGCCGAAGCCAGGAATGCCTTGGACCAGGGCGTATCGTCGCCGTCGCGGAAGGCCTTCTCCGTGCCGTAGACGGAGAGCGTTTCGGCGTAACTGGTCAGACCCAGCAGCGCCAGCCGCAGGCCCAGGCTTTCCTCGACCGCGCACTGGGTGAGCGCCGCGCCGCGCCCCGTGGCGGAGCCGATCAGGACGGCCAGAGCGTTGAGCGGGGCATAGCGCGCCACGCCGACCGTCGTCTCCAGCTCAGCGAAGCCGCGCTCGACGGCCTCCGCGGCGTCGGCCGCCAGCAGCGCCGGGTTCTCGCGGCGGTTGGTCACGTGAGCCTGGTTGGAGGGCGTGCGCCGCGCGCGCATCTTCTGGAGCGCCATCATCATCTCGACCACGTTGAGGGAGCGGATCACCTCGACGATCTTGGCCGGCGTGAGACCCGCGAACATGCGCACCACCGCTGTGCGGGGCGCGTGAACATCCACCAGCATGCGTGCCAGGGCCGTGGAATCGGTCGCCATGGCGGCCTCGGCGATGGCAACGTCGATAGCGTGGAGCGCGATGAAGCGGTCCAGGATGTCGAACTCGGCTTCCGGCCGGCCGTCCATTTCGACGATGCGGCCGTCGTGGATCGCCACCGAGGGCGCCGGGTCGTAGGGGCTGTCCGTGACGATCAGCCCGGTCTCGGGCCACTCCCCGATGAAGCTGTCGCGGTTGACCTCGCGGCCCGCGCGGGACTGGAAGCGTTTCGAGCCGCCCATCGGTGGTAATTGTACAGCTTGATGCGGAGTGCCGGGGCGGCGTGACACCCCTTCAGCGCAAAAGCGTACGCGCCCGCACGGTCTTCAGATCAGCTTCGAGATCTTCCAGGTCGTACTGTGCCGCGATCTTGCGGCTTCGCAGGTAGTCCATCATCTCCCAGACGGAGACGCCGGCTTCACGAGCCGCGCGGGCCAGGCTAGCCTTGCCGCTGCCGTACTGCCTCGCCTGGTGTTCGAGCTTCCAGTCTGCAACAGCGCGGCAGAGCAGCTTGCGGATGGTGGTCGAGCGGTCGGCCTGCTCGACGTTCTCGATCATGTCCAGATCCCGGACCAGGCCGGTCGGCAATCTGGCGCCCACCATGCGTTCCTTCTTCATCTCCTCAACTCTATTGTCGCTCGTTGTCAAGGATCTTCTCCTGGTACGACTCGGCCGCGGCGCTCACGCGCTCGACTGCCCCAGGAGCGTCGCCAGGGTTGCCGGCCTGCCATCCGAAGGCCCAATCGCTACCAGATGGTGTCCACGTACCCGCTGCGCCGGATGGCCTCGTCCTTCGTGATCACCGGTGCGGCGTGGACGATGGCGGTAGCCACGATGATTCGGTCGTGCAGCTCCTTCAGGCGGCTGAGCTTCGGAAGCTCGGCGACTACCGTCAGGTCCAGCGAACCCGGGACGTAGTTGGAGGCGATCTCGAGCTTCCGGAAGACAGCTTCGAGCCCGAGCGGCAGGCGCTTCTTCTCGAGCACCCGGACTGACTCCGCCAGCGCGATCGTCGGGAGGACAATTGTGGCTCGTCCGGCTTCGGCAGCCTCAAAGGCGAAGGTGGCCTCCCTGCCAAGACGCGACTGCCCGGCCAGCCACCACAGAAAGGCGTGCGTGTCCGCCACGTATGTCATTTCACGCGGGCAGGGGGGAACAGTGAGCGCTGGGCTTCCCGGATGTCCTTTTCGCTGATCTTCACGCCCCGCAAGGCGCCCTTCAGGGAGACCCTGCGCTTAGGTGATCTCTGAGGGAACACGGCCCGCTTCAATTCCTCTACTTCCTTGCCGAGTTGATCGAGCCGCTCAACGATTCCAGGCATGGCAAACCCTTCTCAGCATAGCGCACTGCCCCGCCTCGGCGCCTCATGCTCTCGTCTCCCCCAGCAGCGTCGCCAGGCGGGCGTAGCCGGAGCGGCTCACCGGGAGCTGCGTGCCGTCGGTGAGGATGGCCAGCTTGCTGTCCTTGCCGTACGGTTCGATCCTGGCCACTCGCTCCAGGTTCACGATGTAAGAGCGGTGGATGCGCACGAAGCGCGCGGGGTCGAGGCAGGCCTCCAGGCTCGATATGGTCTGTTGCTTGAGGAACTTCTTCCCGCCACTGGCGAGCGCCACGTAGTCGTCCTGGGCCTCCGCGTAGCCGAGCTTGTCCACGGGGATGATGTGCACCTTGACGCCGTCCCTGACCACTATGCGTTCCGCATACTGAGCCGGCGGCCGCGCCGCGCGGGCCAGCTCCGCGGGCGCGGGCGCCGGCTGACCCAGACGGCTCTTGGCCCGCTCCAGAGCCGCCTCGAAACGGGCCTCCGAGAAGGGCTTCAGCAGGTAATCCACGGCGTGCACGTCGAAGGCGCGCATGGCGTAGGTGTCGTAAGCGGTCACGAAGATCACGGCCATGTCTGTGCCGGTCAGCTCGAGCACCTCGAAGCCGTCCAGCTTGGGCATCTGGACATCCAGCAAGACCAGCTCCGGCTTCAGTTCACCGATGGCCTTTACCGCCTCGAACCCGTTGGCGCACTCGGCTGCAACTTCGACTTCGGGATGAGCCGCGAGCATCTCGCGGACGAGTCGGCGCGCCAGTTCTTCGTCATCCACGATGACGGCGCGGATCTTCCGCTCAGGGTCGCGGCTCATACGGTCCGCTCGCTGTTTCCGCGGGCAGCGATAACCGCACGCGGTAGCGTTCGCCCGCCGGGCCGGCCTGGATGCTGGCGCCGCCGGCGTAACGCGCCTCCAGCCGCCGGCGCACGTTGGCCAGGCCGAGCCCGCCGCTCGGGCGCGCCGGCGCCTCGGGGTCCAGAGCGTTCTCCAGTACGATCACCAGGCGGCCGTCCGAACAGGCGGCCTCCAAGCGGATCATCCCACCCTCAGGCAGACCAGCGATGCCGTGGTTCACGGCGTTCTCCACCAGTGGTTGCAACAGCAAGGGTGGGACCAGTAGCTGTCCGGATTCCGCATCCACCTTCTCCTCTATCTGGAGTCTTGCCCCGAAGCGGGCCTTCTCTACCGCCAGGTAGCGGCGCACCAGCGCCAGCTCCTCGGCCAAGGGGATGGAGGTCCTCTCGGCCAGGCCCAGCGTGGCGCGCAGAAAGTCGGCCAGCAGGACGCACATCTCACGTGCCCGGGCGGCGTCGATGGTAGTCAGCGCGCTGATTGAATTCAGGCTGTTGAACAAGAAATGCGGATTGATCTGGGCCTTGAGCGCGTTCAGCTCGGCATCTCGCGCCAAGGCGCGTGCCTCCGCCGCGTGCGCTTCCGCCTGGCGGGAGGCTTCCGCCGCCAGCAGCACGTAGTGGAATGCCACGGACAACAGGTAGATCAGCACGCCGACCGCGAACAGCAACGGCAACTGTGCGCCCAGCCGTTGTTCCAGCCCAGCAAAGGCCGGAAGAAGCGCCAGGGCCTGCGCCAGTCCCAAGCCAGCCAGCACCCACAGGCCCCCGGCGGCAGCCGCGGCGGCCAGGTGGGCTTCCGCCAGCCGGATCAGCCCGGCCTGCCGCACCGGAAGCCGGCGGCACGGGTACCAGGCCGCCAGGCACACGAAGGCGTACACCAGACACATGGCTGGCACGATGATCCACGCCTCATGCACCCGGACGGCGCCGGAGACCGCCAGCAGGAAGACCAGCAGCCCGGCCACCGGAAGCCAGGCCAGAAGATACAGGCCGAGGGTTCCGGGCCGGGCCAGCAGCGGATGCATCAGGCAGCCTCAGTTCCTGATTTCCACGGCTCCAAACACCGCCACGCCGCGTACGATCAGCTCCTTGGCAGGTGTGACGCCGGGCGCGGGGTGGCGGGTCTGGTCCGAATAACCACCGAAGACTCCGACGCCCCGGATAGTGACATTCCAACTCTCGGGTACCCGTAGCTCCACTCCCCCAAAGACGGAGTTGGCTTCAATGGTGGCTTGGCTTCCTCGCATTTCCGCTCCCCGCAGGTCGAGTTCTACCCCGCCGAACACGGCACAGGCTTGGCCTCCCTCGAACTCCTGCGAGCTGATGCGACGTTCAACTCCGCCGAAGATGGCGAACTCATTGAGTGTCGAGCTCGGCGAGCCGGCGCCCCGGCGTGCTGCCCGGGGACCTTCTATCGCTCTCCACAGCATCAGTAGTCCTACGGCAATCAGAATCAGCGGCCAGAGCTCACGGAAGCCGACATACCACAGCCCCAGCCGGCTCAGCAGCAGGATGCCGCCCACCACGGTCAGGATGGCGCCTCCCACGCGGTTCCCCACGCCGTCGGGCTGGAGCAGATTGCACAAGCCGATCGCCACGAGGATGGCCGGCCAGTAATGGAATATGTTGCGCGCCTCCAGAATCTCGAACCGGTCCAGCAGCAGGATAGTCCCGATTCCGATCATCAGGACGGCGAAGACCACGCCGGGGCCGGCCCGGCCGCCGCAGCGGCAGGGCGCATTTCGATTGGCATCTTGCATGATCTGTCACCTCCACCGTATCACGAGGCCAGAATAGCGTTCGATCGCAGCGGTGTCGTCTGGAGTTCGGCCAGTGGCGGCGGGCTACCGGCGAACGCCGCTTTCTGAGGGCAAGTTCGGCATACACTGGTTCAGGTGGACGACGCGGACTACATGCGGGAGGCGCTGCGGCTGGCACGGGAGGCCGAGCGGGCGGGCGAGGTGCCGGTGGGCGCGGTGGTGGCGGCCGGCGGCGACATTATCGGGCGGGGCTGCAACTCGCCCATCGCGCGCTCGGATCCCACGGCGCACGCCGAGATTCTGGCGTTGCGCGAGGCGGCGCAGGCGGCGGGCAACTACCGCCTGAAGGATGCCGTCATCTACGTGACGCTGGAGCCTTGCGTGATGTGCGCCGGGGCGCTGGTGGCGGCGCGGCTGGGGCGCCTGGTCTTCGGCGCGCGCGACCTGCGCTTCGGCGGTGTGCGCTCGAAGTTCCGCATCGCCGACAGCGACCTGCTCAGCCACCGGCTGGAGATCACCGAGGGCGTGCTGGCGCCCGAGTGCCTCGAGCTGCTCCAGCGCTTCTTCCGCGAGCGGCGCTGAGGTTCTGTAACCGGGATGCATCCACGGCGCCGGGCGGACCACTTGCTTGCGGGACGGTGAGAGTATCCGCAAGACCGCTCCCTGACGGTCGCGGCTCGGTCAGACGCGGTCAAACCCGTAGCCGAGCCGCGCGCGTCAGCGAGCGGTCTGAATCGCGCAGAGCTTACGGCGCTGGGGTTAGCCCTTGGGCTCCAGGATGAAGGTGGGCGCCACGCCAGCCAGGCTCGGTAGCTTGCGCCGAAACCGGTAACCGAGCCGC
>VFZS01000282.1 GCA_016871095.1 Acidobacteriota bacterium | reverse complement strand
ATGGCCAGGGTCCGGTACAGCAGGTGCGCGAACTTGGTGTAGGGGGCGTACAGGAACAGCGCGAACACCAGCACCAGGTGCACGTAGTAGACCCCGTACATGACCGGGGTCTGCCACAGGCGCAGCAGCTCGGAGGCGATCCCCGTCACCACCACGCCCAGCAGGGTCCACATGAACCACCAGTCAAAATACGAACTCGCCGCCCGCTTGGCGGGATCCGCCAGGCGGTCCGCCAGCAGGATCACCAGGCCTGCCAAGATGATGGCGGCGCACAGGTTGGCGAAGATCTTCAGCGGGTGCGCCAGCGGCAGCGGCGTATGCATCAGTCCGGTCATGGTTCCCAGGCCCACCACCGTGCCCATGAAGGCCAGTCCCATGAAACCCCACAGCGTCAGCAGGTGGCCCAGACGCCGGCTGCGCGCCTCGGCGCACTCGGCGAACCGCTGGTGGGTGGCGATTTCCTTGAGCGCGGGAACCAGCCCCGCCGCAATGCTCCCGGTGGCGCCCGCCGCGCGCAGCGCTCTCACCAAACGCAGCGCGCCGATGGCGAAGGCCAGCACCACCAGGCCGGTCACGGCAAAGAACAGCGCCTCCAACTGGAGGATGGGGAACAGGTGCGCGAACTCCATCTCGCCGGCGGGGGTCTGCTGCGCGGCGGACAGCATCATGCCGGTGAAGACCAGCGCGGGCAGCAGCAGCAGAACCAGCAGGCCCTTGGGGCTGGCGGCCAGCGCGCCCAGCCAGCCGGGAAAGGCGAAATGCCGGATGGCGGCGGCGCGCAGCGCGCCGAATACGTCGCCCGGGCGCGCGCCGCGCGGGCACCGGGTGGTGCAGTCACCGCAATGGTGGCACAGCCAGATGGCGGGGTCCGCCACCAGCCGGTCCTTGAGGCCCCACTGCGCTTCGACCATCTGCTTGCGCGGAAACGGCGCGTCCTCCGGGGCCAGCGCGCAGACTACCGAGCAGGTGGCGCACTGGTAGCACTTCTTGAGGTCCGCGCCCCCGGAGGCCATCACCTCCTGAATGAACCGGGTGTCGGGTTGAACCAGCGCGGCCATGGCTAAAACCCCTTGTACGGATTGGGTCCCATCTCGCGGATGCGCTCCATGAAGTCATTGAACAGGGCGGGCAGCTTGTCCGCCTCGTTGATGGCGAACTGGGTCAGTTGCAGCCGCTCGGACTCCAGCCGCAGCCGTTGCAGCGTCTCCTTGACGTTCTCCAGGCGCCGCTGGGCCAGTTCGCTGCCACGCACGAAGTGGCACTGGTAGTCGTCGCCCAGCTTGCAGCCGATCAGCATGATCCCGTCGATGCCGCGCGACAGCGCGTCGGCGATCCAGACAATGTTCAGCGAGCCCAGGCAGCGCAGCGGCAACACCCGCACGCTGGGATCGTAGCGCAGGCGCTTCAGCCCGGCGATGTCCAGGGCGGGGTAGGCGTCGTTCTCGCACATGAACACCAGCACGCGCGGCTTCTCTTCGTCCTCCTCGGGCACTTCGATGGCCTTGATCATCGATGCGATCATGTCCACCGAGTAGTTCTTGAAGGAGATGATGCGCTCGGGGCAGGAGCCCAGGCAGATGGCGCAGCGCCGGCAGCGGTAGGGGTTCGGCTTGGGGGTGCCTTTCTCGTCCTCGTCCAGCGCGCCGAAGGGGCACTCCTCGGTGCAGCGCTTGCACTGCGTGCAGCGTTGCAGAAAGAAGCTGGGGAAGGACATGTCGCCGGCGCGCGGATGCACCGCCTGGCCCCGCGCCGCCAGCTCGACCGACTGGATGGCTTTCAGAGCGGCGCCCAGGGCGTCCTGCTGCGCCTGCGCGGCATCCATGGGCGCGCGCAGCGCGCCCGCCGCGTAGATGGCGGTGCGCCGCGTCTCGTAGGGGAAGCAGATGAAGTGCGAATCGGGAAAGCCATGCCGCAACACCGGCAGGTCCGGTCCCTGGCGGTAGGTGAGATTGAGGATCTCAGTGCCCCGGTGGGCCTTCAGCTCCTCGGCCTTGCGCGCGGCCTCCGCGCGCTGCGCCGCCGACTCGCCTTTCTCGGCCCTGATCTCGGCATCCTCCAAGGCCCGTATGGCCTCGCCGTCGGCGGAGTTGGGGATCATGCCGGTGGCCAGCACCACCAGGTCCGCGCGCAGCTCGATGTCCTCGCCCAGCAGCGTGTTCTTGGCGGCAACCACCAGCTTGTCGCCGCTTCGCTGGACGCCCGTCACCTCGCCCTTGGTAAGAAAGTTGAAGGGATGATCCTGGGCCTGGCGGTAGTAGCGCTCGTAGTGGCCCGGCGTGCGCATGTCCTTGTAGACCACGTACACGCGGGCTTCGGGGTCCTGTTCGTGGATGTAACCGGCCTGCTTCAGCGTGGCCAGGCAGCAGACGCTGGAGCAATAGGACAGGTGGTCCGGGTCGCGCGACCCGGCGCACTGCACAAAGACCACGTCCTTAGCCGGTTTCCCGTCGGAGGGCCGGCGTATGCCGCCGTTGGCGGCCATGTGCTCCAGCTCGACGCCGGTGATGACGTCGGGAGTGGTCCCGTAACCCAGATGTCCCAGCCGCGAGGCGTCATACGGCTTCCAGCCGGTGGCTATCACCACGGCGCCCGCGTGGAACCTGGTGGTGGTGCCATCGGCCTGTACGGTGACTTCGAAGGCTCCGGGCTGGCCTTCGGTGCGCTCAATCCAGGCCGAAGTCAGGACCTGGATGCGGGGATGATAGGAGACCGCCTCGATGAGCGGCTGAAGGCTGGTCCCGCTGAAACTCCGCTTGAGGCCCGCGGCGAAACCGCCGAGCTGGGCTTTGCTTTCGACCAGGGTGACTTCGTAACCGGCCTCGGCGGCCTCCAGCGCCGCGGTCAGGCCGGCCGCGCCGCCGCCCACCACCAGAATCTGCTTCGAGACTGGCTCGGATACCGGTTCGAGCGGCTCGGCCTTCTGCGCCTTAACCACGCCCATGCGCAGGTAGTCGGCGGCCAGCATTTGTGTGTCTTCGTGGCCGGCCTCCTGGCACCAGGCGACGTGCTCGCGCAGGTTGACCCGCGCCAACACCATCTTGGGGTCGAACTGGAAGGCCTCGGTCTTCACGCGCGGCGAGCAGGCCGCCACCACCACGGCGTTGACGCCGCCCGCCTCGATGTCGTTGCGGATGAGCGCGAGCCCCTCCGGCCCGCACAGAAACGGGTGCACGCGGCACACCGGCACACGCAGGTCGCGCTCCGCCAGCTTGGCCAGCTTGGCGGTATCCACAGCCTGGCCGACATCGCAACCCGAGCAGATGTAGCAACCGAGCTTTTTACTCATGGGTCGCGCTCCTGGCCACGCATTGCAGGGCCTTCAAGGCCGCCCCGGTGGCGTCCTGCACCGTGGCGGACACCTCGCCGGGCCGGCGGGCGCATCCGGCGGCGTACAGACCAGTCTTTCCGTTGGGAGGGCTGAGGAAGCGGAACTCGTCGAGGGTGAAGCCCGGCGGCAGCCCCTCGGTCTGGGGCACAATGCCTGTGGCCAGCACCACCAGGCCGGCGCGGCGGGCGGCCCTCTTGCCGCTGAGCGCGTCCTCGGCGCTGACCAGCAGGTCGCGGCTGGCAGTGTCTTCCTCAATCTTGGCGGCTTTGCCCTTGACCAGCTCGACCTTGGCCTGGGCGGCCGCGGTGAGGTAGAAGTCCTCGAGACGGCCCGGCGTGCGGATGTCGATATAGAAGATGCTGATCTGGGCCTCCGGGCACTGCGCGCGCACGTAGGTGGACTGCTTGAGGGAGGCCGCGCAGCACACCGCCGAGCAGTAGGGGAGATGATTCTCGTCGCGCGAGCCGGCGCACTGTACGAAAATCACCGACTGCGGCGGCTGGCCGTCGGAGGGCCGCAGGATCTTGCCGCCGGTGGGACCGTCGCTTGCCGCCAGCCGCTCCACGATGGAGTTGGTGACGACGTTGGGATACTTGCCAAAGCCGAGGTTCTCGATGCGGGCGGCGTCGTAGGGCTTCCAGCCCGTGGCGGCCACCACGGCGGCCACGCGGAAGCTCCGGCGCTCTACGGCCTGATCCAGCTTCACGGCGCCGTAGTTGCAGGCGTCGGCGCAGGCGTGGCAGTCCTTCGAGCAGGCCGCCCGGTCGATCACGTACAGGGCGGGGAAGGCCATGCGGTGCGGCAGGTAGGCCGCCTTGGTCTGGGCCAGACCCAGGTTGAACTCGTCGGGCCGCGTCGCCGGGCACACCTCTGCGCACGCGCCGCAGGCGGTGCACGCCTCGGTGACGTGGCGGGGGGCCAGCTTAACCGTGACCTCGAAATCACCGGGCGAGCCGCCGATGCTCTCCACCTCGGCCAGCGTGAGCACGCTGATGCCCGGGTTGTTCTTCAGCCGCTGGTAGTTGATCTCCAGGCCGCAGGCCGGCGGGCAGAGCTTGGGGAAGTACTGATTCAGTTGGCTCACCCGGCCGCCCAATGACGGCGCTTTCTCCACCAGGACGACCTGGCAGCCGGCCTCGGCGGCCTCGACGGCGGCAGTCAGGCCGGCGATGCCTCCGCCGACAACCAGAACAGGCTTGGCGTTTGGATTCATGGACGCGCGGCGGCCTCCTGAGCGGCCCGTCTCCGGGCCGCGATGACGGACGGTTTCAATCTCATGCTGCGCTCGCCCAGCAGGCTGAAGCGCAGCCACTGCATGGCGAATTCCAGCAGCGCCTCGTCATCCGTGCGGATGGCCTCGACCCGGGCCTCATCCACTTCGAACAGCTCCAGGAAGCGCGTCTCGAAGACGAAGCGCCGGAAGCGGTCCAGGTCGTAACAGGCCATGAAGTACATTTCCATCTTCTGGGGCGAGAGAGGCTCCTGCTGGTCCCAGAATTCGTGGAGCATGAGATCCCGGTACAGGGCGCCCATGGCGTCGTACTCCTCGACGCCTTGAGACTGGGTCCACTCGCGCACGGTCCAGGCGCCGCCCTGGTCGTGGCCGTGGCAAAGGGGCTCGCGCAGCAGGAAGTGGAAGCCGCGCTCGGTGGGTGTGGGGTTACGAGGCTCCGCTGAACCTAGCGGATACATGCGGCAGGCCCAGGGGCGATGCGCGTAGACGCGGCACCCGGCCTCCCCGACCAGCGGACAGCGCCTGGTTTCGGGATCCATCTTGAGCAGGACCGCGGGGATCTTCTGGTCCGGGGCGAACGGAGAGATGGTATAGCGCTCCAGGAACTCGGTGGAATCCAGGCCCAGAGCGCGCTTCAGCCGCAGCACGTCGTAAGGGGCCAGGACGATGGAAACGTTGGCGCAGCAGTGGGTGAAACAGTCCACGCCCGGGTCGCAGCGAAAGGTGAAACGGTCGTCCGGACCCAGCCGAGGATAGTCACGCAGGATCTCTTCCGGGGTGAGCCGGCCTTCAGGCATCCACGGTCTCCTCTTCAGGCAGGATGCCGCTCTTCAATGCTTCCCGAGACCACACCGGGAGCGGGCCGGCTTCCCCGGTGGCCGGGTCCAGCCGGTGCCTGTAAGAGGCCACTACGTTGTACTGCTCCTGCATCCATCTCCACCCGCGGATAAAGTAAGAGCAATCGTCACGGAAGCACACCCACTGGAACTCGCCGCTCCAGGAGGACAACTGGGGGTTGGCCCAGCGCCGCATGGGCTGGCGGCAGAAAGGGCATGCGGGATGTTCAGACTGCCCCATGGTTCTGGACCGGAGAGGTTCCCCGAGGCTACGGGGAACCTCCCCAGTTCAACTGGTTCAGGCGAATATCTTCAGGATCGGCCGGGTCATGGTCTGCCAGGTGCCGGCCGCCGGATCGAACTTGCAGTTGGCGAAGACCTCCCACTTGGGGTCCATCTGCGGCATGTCGGCGCGGAAGTAGTAGCCGGGCCAGCGCGTCTCCTGACGGAACAGGACGGTGCGCACGTGCGCCTCGGCCTGCCACATCCGGTGGACGTTCTCCCAGCACCGCATCAGCTCGTGCAGGTTGGAAGCGCCCAGGTTCTCGGAGTCCTCCTTGAGGAAAGCCAGCAACTCCAGCGCCCGGTTGAGCTGGGCCTGGTTGGTGGAGAAGCCCGCCGTGATGCCGCCGGCGTACTCGTCCATGATCTTCTGTAGCCGGAACATGAACTGCCGGGGCTTGATGTAGTTGGGGTTGACGTCGGGGTCGCTGCTGGCGCCCTTGTGCTGCTCAAACAGATCCACCGGCTTGAGGATCTTGGCCGCCAGGGCCTCCACCGCCGCGTCGTCCACCTGGGGCAGCGTGTTGTGGTCCAGGATGTACTTGACGGCCGCCTTGGCGCAGATGCGGCCTTCAGCGTGCGAGCCGGAGGAGAACTTATGGCTGGAAGCCCCCGAGGCGTCGCCCGCGCAGAACAGACCGCTGACCGTGGACATGTGCGCGTAGCCCCAGAAGTACTCCTTCTTGGTCTCGTCGGTTTGCAGGTCCTCGGGACCGCTCACCCAGGCGCCGGAGGCGCCGGAGTGCGAGCCGATGAAATACGGCTCGGCGGCGGCGATTTCGGAGCTGCGCTCCTCGGGCTGCACGTTGGTGGCGGCCCACAGCAGCGCCTGGGAGATGGTCATGTCCAGGAAGTCTTCCCAGGCTTCCGACTCCAGCTCCTTCATCTTCTTCTTGTAAGTCTTCTCGTCGTCCTTGTACGCGTCGGCGATCTTGGCGATGGCCTCCTCGGTCCGCATGTAGATGGGACCCTTGCCCTCGAAGATGTCGAGCATGCCCAGGTAGTTGCGCAGGTTGGCCGGGATGGGCTTCACCCGTCCGTAGGGGGCCCACTTCTCCAGTTCCGCCTTGCGCTCGATCATGTAATTGCCGCCCTGGGAGTTGGTAGCCTGGCTCTTGAACAGCAGGAACCAGGCGCCCACGGGACCGTAGGCGTCCTTGAAGCGCACCGGGATGAAGCGCACTTCCTGGCAGGTCATCTCGGCGCCGGCCTGGAGCGTGAAGTAGGCCGAAGAGCCGGAGTTCCATGGCGGATACCAGGCGCGTCCCATGCCCTCGCCCGAACTGCGCGGCTTGAACACGTGGACCGCGCCGCCCATGGCCACCAGGGTGGCCTTGGCCTTGAATACGTACAGCTTGTTCTCGCGCACCGAGAAGCCGATGGCGCCGGCGCAGCGTTCGCCGTCCATGATCGGACCCACGATGAAGATGCGCTCGAAAATCTCGCCCACGCCGCTCTGTAGCAGCGCGTTCTTGGCCGCTTCGGCCACCACCACCTTGTAGGACTCGCCGTTGATCATGAGCTGCCAGCGGCCCTCATGCACGTAGGCGCCGTTCTCGTCCTTCCA
>VFZS01000281.1 GCA_016871095.1 Acidobacteriota bacterium | reverse complement strand
TGGATTACGGCTACGTTGGGCCTGGGCATGGAGATCGCCAGCGGGCGTTTGCCCGCCGACCTCTTCGTGGTCTCGCACCAGCGTCCCTTCGCGGTCCAGGAGCGCAACCTCGCCAACAAGGCGGCACAGATCATCCTCGAGCCCGGCGGCGGCACGACGCAGGCGCCCCTGGAGCGTGCCAGGGCGGAGGCTCCCAGCCTGGCGGACCCGGATATCCAGACGCTGGCCGCATACGGAGTAGCCCTCGAGGAGCACTTCAAGGGCCCTCAGGACGTCGAGTGGGCCGTGGACGAAGACGGCCAGTGTTGGATACTCCAGACCCGGCCGCTCTCGCTGGTGCAGGTGGCTCGTACCCGGGCCAAGACGCGCAGCAAGGCGGAACCGCTGCTGGCGGGCGGACGCACCGTGTACCCCGGGCAGGTTTCCGGCCCGGCCCACCTGGTTGAATCCCTCAGGGCGATTACCCAAACACCGCAAAACGCCATCGTGTTCCTGCACCGGCCCTCGCCGGAGATTGTACAGGTCTTTCCACGCATCGGCGGGCTGGTGGCCGAATGGGGCAACCTCGCGGGGCACGCCGCCGCCCTGCTCCGCGAGTTCAGGATCCCCTCCGTCTTCATGATGACCGGGGCCTTTGAGCGCCTCCAGCCCGGGGAGCCCGTCAGCTTGGATGCGGTCCAGGGCAGGGTCTTCCCAGGGACCTTGTTTGAGGGTCGGGTAGGCCTGGCCGCCCTCTCAGACAACCGGCGTGCGACGCCGGCCAGCCCCATCAGCCACCGGCTGCTCACTCTCAACTTGCTGGATCCTACCGCCGCCAGTTTTCGCCCCGCGGGGTGCCAGTCGGCTCACGACGTGCTTCGCTTCTGCCACGAAAGGGCGGTCGAGGCCATGTTCGATGTCAACGACCTGCTGATCCAGAAGCAGGTGCACGCCACGCGCCGCCTGCGGACCGAATTGCCGTTAAATCTCTTCGTCCTGGATGTTGGCGGCGGACTGCGCTTGGAGGATCCCGAAGCCCGCGAGATCACACCCCGACAGGTCGTCTCCAGGCCCTTTCAAGCCCTATGGCGCGGGATCAGCCACCCGCAGGTGAGCTGGCGCCGGGAGCTGCCCTCGAAGCTGAGTGACTTTGCGTCGGTAATGGCCGAGTCCTTCTCATCTCAGGCCAGTTCCACGCGGGCCCTGGGCGAGGTCAGCTACTTGCTGGTGGCCGAAGAGTACTTTAACCTGAACTCCCGGCTGGCTTACCACTTCTCGCTGGTGGATGCCTGCCTGTCCGCCAACCCGGTCAACAATCATGTTTCCTTTCGCTTTGCGGGCGGGGGCGCCACCCGCCAGCGCCGCAATCTCAGGGCCCGTTTCCTGGAGGCCTGCCTGACCCACTACGGCTTCCGGGTGGACCGCCGCGGCGACTTGGTGAACGCCTGGCTGAAGAAGGCCCCGGCGGAAGAAACCGAAGCGGGCCTGGATATGCTGGGCCGCCTGATGGCCTGCTCGAACCACCTGGACATGTTCATGGCCGGCACGGAGGTCATGCGCTGGTACGTGCGGCAGTTCCTGGCGGGCAACTACAGCTTCCGGCCGGAGCAAGCGCCCCCACCCGCGGTAGGGTAGGCCTCCACGCCTGCCGCCGGCATCCATGCCGGCATACTCTTGCCCTTTGCCTCTTGCCTTCTGCCTTTGCCCCGCCGGACGAGCGTCCCTATTGAAATCCCTCCCGCCGCGGGTGTAAGCTCGGGGAAGCTGGAAGGGGCCTCGGCCGGAGCGCTGGTCCGCCGCCAGCGCCGGGGACCCCGTGGAAGGAGGAGCTGCTATGAGCGCCATCACCCTGGGTGACTTATCCCTCAAGAATATCAAGCTGTCGCCGCCGCTGGCGGCGCTGCGCGAAGCTTATTTCCGGGCCGCGCCCGAAGTCTGTCCCGAGCGGCCGGCCCTGGTCACCAAGTACAGCCTCGAGGCGGGGCTCTTTCAGCGGGACCGCATCACCTCGCTGGACAAGGCCCGGCTTTACCGGAAGGTGCTCGAGAACCGCCAGCCAGTGGTCTGGCACACCCGGGCGCGCCAGCGCACCCGCGACGGCATGGAGGAGTTCTCCTTCCAGGACACCTCGCCGTTCGCGGGCTCGACCACTGCGCGTTTCAAGGGCGTGCCCATCTACCCGGAGTTCCTGGGGCTGGGACTCTGGCCGGAGTTGTGGACCATCTCCAAGCGCAAGGCTAACCCTTACTACCTGGCCGAGGCCGACGCCAA
Source organism: Acidobacteriota bacterium (assembly GCA_016871095.1). GTDB lineage: Bacteria > Acidobacteriota > Terriglobia > Bryobacterales > Bryobacteraceae > VFZS01. The sequence continues at coordinate 5,022 of VFZS01000281.1, read as the reverse complement.
GACGCTCAACTTCGACGTGTTCCCTCACTGGATGCAGCACAACATCACCGAGCTGGCCCGCTCCCGCGGCAGCGACCAGGACCGCCAGCGGATGCGGCTCCTCCAGATGCTGCTGTTCTTCATCGCCAGCAAGCCCAACTGCATCTCCCACACCATCCCGGATTTCTCGCGGGCGGTGCGGGAAGGTCTCCGCAGAGTGATCGAAGACGCCCAGGCGCGGCACGCGCAGGCGGGCGATCCCGCCGCGAAGGAGTTCTACCAGGCCGTAGTCGAGGTGCTGGAGGGCATCATCACGTACGCCCGCAGGCTGGCCGAGGCCGCGGCTTCGATTAGCGCCCGCGAAACTGACCCCGTCCGCAAGACCGCGCTGGAGGAGATCGCCCGCATCTACCGGCGTGTGCCCGAGCAGCCCGCCGAATCGTTCCGCGAGGGCCTTACCACCATCTGGCTGTGCTGGGTCGCCATTCACCTGGAGAATCCCGATGCCGGGCTGAGCCTCGGCCGGCTGGACCAGATTCTCTACGACCTGTACCGCCGGGACATCGACGCCGGGCGGCTCACCGTCGAGCAGGCCGTGGAGCTGCTGGGCTACCTGTGGCTGAAGATCGGCGATCACGTCCCGGCCGTCCCCAACGCCGGCGAGCAGCTTTTCGGCGGAACCGGCTCCAATCAGGCCATCACCGTCGGCGGGGTGGACGAGGAAGGCCGCGACGCGGTGAACGACCTCACCTACGTGATGCTGCGGGCCACCGAGCTGATGATGCTGCGCGACCCCAACCTCAACGCCCGCTATCACCCCGAAGTGCACAGTGACGCCTACCTGCGCCGGCTGTGCGAGGCCAACCTCAACACCGGCGCCACGCCTGCCCTGCACAACGACCGCGCGGTGATCCAGGCCCTCACCGCCAGCGGTCACACCCTGGCCCAGGCCCGCGACTACGGCGTGGTCGGCTGCGTCGAGCCGGGCAGCAACGGGCGCATGTACAGCCACTCCGGCGCCCTCCTGGTGAACCTGCCCGCCGCCCTCGAGCTGGCCTTGTTCAACGGCCGCCACCGCCGCTTCGGCATGGACCGGCTCATCAGCATCGAAACCGGCGACCCCTCCTCCTTCGCCACCTTCGCCCAGTTCCGCGAGGCCTTCCGCCAGCAGGCGGTCTGGCTGCTCGACCAGGCTATCGCCACCAACGACTGGCTGGGCCGCATACACCAGCAGTCCTATCCCACCCCGGTCCTCTCCGCCCTCTTCGAAGGGCCTATGGAAAAGGGCCGGGACCTGATCGACGGAGGGGCCCTCCTGAACGCCTCGGGCATCGCCATCATCGGCATGGCCGATGTGGCCGACTCCCTGACTGCCATCGAAACCCTGGTCTACCAGGAGGGCCGGATCAACTTCGCCGGCTTGCGCGATGCCCTGCGCAACGATTTCAAGGGCCACGAGCCGCTGCTTACCCGCCTGCGCGATCCGCAGCGCACCCCGCGGTTCGGCAACGACCATCCCCAGGCCGATGCCAGCGCCACCTGGCTCCTCCGCACACTGGACGAGGCCGTGCAGGGCCGGCGCAACTACCGCGGGGGCAACTACCGTGTAGGATACTGGACCATGACCAACCATGCCGGCTTCGGCCGGCTCATGGGCGCCACCCCCAACGGGCGCAAGGCCGGAGAGAACTTCTCCAGCGGCATCACCCCCAACTCCGGCGTCACTCCGTTCCTGACCAGCGCCCTGCGTTCGGTGGCCGAGCTGCCGCCCGAATGCGTCACGAATGGCATGGCCTTCAACCTGAAGTTCACACCCGAAGACGGCGAACGCGGCCGCGTGCTGGACAATTTCGTCGCCGCCGTAAAGGGCTACTTCGACGCCACCACCATGCAGCCCGCCGGCGGCATGGAGATCCAGTTCAACGTCACTTCGCACCGAGACTTCCTCGAGGCCGTCCAGGACCCCAGCCGCTATGACCAACTGCTGGTGCGGGTCTCCGGCTACACCGCGTACTTCAAGGACCTCAACCCCCAAATGCAGAAGGAGATCATCGAGCGCACGGAGTATCGCCTCTCCACCGGCGAGGCCGTGTCCTACCGAGCGGTCCCTCTGGCGAAAGGAGCAGCCCATGGCTAGCGCCATTACGAAGTCGACTGTCGGCCTGGTTTCGCGCGTTCTTCCCAACCGGGCCCAGGACTGGCTGGTGCGGTCTTTCTCCCAGCCGCTGGTGTCGCAATTGACCGGCAAGCTCACTGACCAGTTCCTGGAAGTCCTCCTGGGCGGCATGAGCCTGGCCTTCACCTTCTCCCGGGATTACCGCCGCAACATCGAGGGCTTCAGCGCCACTTACGTCTACACCACCCGGGATGGCAGCGTGGCCTGCTCGGCGGTGTTCGACCGCGGCAAGATGAGAATGCGCCGCGAAGCCCTGCCCTCGTGGCAGACGCGCGTGGTCTTCCGCGATGCCGGCGCGCTAAGGTCGTTCATGCTGTCGGACGAGCCGGATTCGCTGGAGTCGATTCTGGCCGACAACGTCGAGGTGGACGGCAATCTTAGCAACGTCTACCGGATGGGCTTCCTGGCCAGGGACCTGTCCCGGAGGCTGGGTGTCGGCTAGCGGACCACTTGCTGGCGCGCGTGGCTCGGAATCGGCTTCCGAGCCGCGACCGTCAGGGGCTGAGAAAAGATCGGCGGGCAGGCGAAAGCGCCTGCCCCACGACGGGCCAAGTGCCCTGGTTGCACCGTGGGGCAGGCCGTTTGGCCTGCCGCCCGCAGCGCCGAACCGATTTTTTCACACCTTCTCAGGGAGCGGTTTGGCGACGCAACTGTGACACAGGGCCCCAGCGCCGACACCCGCCGCCCGCTCATCGTCGCCCTCAGGCGCGGCAGTCTGGAGGACGGTCCCGGCATTCGCACGGTGGTGTTCTTCAAAGGCTGCCCGCTGCGCTGCGTCTTCTGCCACAACCCCGAGACCCAGGAACCAGGGCCGGAGATCGCCTTTGCCGAAGAGCACTGCCTCCGCTGCGGGGCCTGCGTCCAGGCCTGTCCTTTGGGGGCCATCGACCTGGACTCTCCCGCCCGTATCGACCGCCGGCGCTGCGACCGCTGCGGCCTGTGCGTGGAGGCCTGTCCCGGCCCGGCGCTGCGGCTGGTCGGCAGGTACTGGGAGGTTGGGGAGTTGGCCCGCCTGCTCCTGCGCGACGCCCCGTTCTACCGCCACTCGGGCGGCGGGGTGACACTGTCGGGCGGCGAAGCGACTATGTATCCGGACTACGTCGAGTCCCTGCTGCGACTAGTCAAGCCGCACGGCATACACGTTGCCCTTCAGACCGCGGGTCACTTCGACTATCCCGTCTTCGCTTCCAGAATCCTCCCCTGGGTGGACCTGATCTACTTCGACGTGAAGTTCATCGACCGCAGCTTGAGCATCGCCCACCTGGGCCGGCCGAACGACCTCATCCTCGAGAACCTCGCCCGGCTGCTCGGGCAGACTTCGGTTGAAGTGCGTCCGCGGATTCCGGTGATCCCTGGCCTCACTGACAGCCGCGAGAATCTCACGGCGATTGTCGAGCACCTCTACCGGCTCGGCGCACCCGACGTTCAACTGCTGCCCTATAACCCGCTGGGCCTTCAGACCTACGGGCGCCTGGGCCGCCCGGCGCCGGACCTGTCGGCGGCTTTCCCCAAGCCCGACGAGGAGCGGCGGCTCGTGGAAACCTTCCGCGAGATCGTGGGGCGGGTTCTTAACCGGTGCGCGGCCTGAGAGGCCGCCCCACGTTACGTCCAAAATATCCGGATTCACGCGTTGACAACTGCAACGTACGTCTGGATAATATCTGTTAGGGCTAGCAAACTAGCCAAACGCATAAATCCCGGACGAATCTCAGATGTCCCAGCCTAGATCACAGTGGCTGACCACGGGACAGGCCGCCAGGTTTTGCTCGGTCAAGCCCGACACGGTCTTGAAGTGGATCAAGAAGGGACGCTTGTCGGCCATTCGCACCGCCGGCGGCCACTACCGGGTGGAGCGGAGCTCGCTGGAGGGCGTAGTATCGCGGGCCGGGCCGGTGCAACTGCCCGCCGTGGCGCCCACCGAGCTGGGGCGGCAGCCTCTGCGTTGCTGGGAGTACTTGAGCGAGGGGGGAGCCGTTCGGGAGGAGTGCAGGAAGTGCATCGTCTATCAGGCCCGCGTTTCCTGGTGCTTCCAGTTGGCGGGGATGCAGACGGAGATCGGCCACGCGCGCAGCTTCTGCGGAACCTCCTGCCAGAAGTGCACCTACTACCGGCGGGTCAAGGGGTTGTCCACCCACGTCCTGGTGGTGACGTCCGACCAGGAGTTGATCGGGCAGTTGGCCGAGGGGGAGAACGAAGGGATCACACTGCGCTTCGCCAGGAACGCTTATGAAGCGTCGGCAGTCATTTCCGAGTTCAGCCCCGCGTTCGTGGTGCTGGACCAGGATCTGACTGCTGCTCACCCGGAACTGGTCGAGTACCTGGCCTGCGACCCGAGGATTCCCGGCGCCAAGATCATCCTGGGCATCTCGCGGGGTCAGGCCGGCCCGGAGCGCGGCTGGTCCCGCCTGCGCAGCATCTCCGGAGTAGTCGAGAAACCGTTCGGGCGCCGCCGCATCGCGGCGGTGATCAACCAATTCCCGGTCGAATCGGTTGCCCTGGGCAACGCCGGCTAACCGCGCCGGCAGAGGAGGAATCATGGCGGAAGCTGCTGTTCAACCGCAGGGAGGCGCGCTCGACGCGGAAGGCTTCCTGGAGGCCATCACGAGCTGGAACCGGCAGACCGCCGAGGCCTTGGCCAAGGCTAACGACATCGGCCCGCTCACCGACCAGCACTGGCTGGTGATCGAGTACGTCAAGAGCTACTACGAAGAGCACGGGGTCGGCCCGCCGGTGGTGAAGATCGGCAAGGCCACCGGATTGAACGCGGCCGACATCTGCCGCCTGTTCCCCTGCGGGGTGGTCCGCGGCGCCTACCGGCTGGCCGGGCTGCCGCGTCCCGCCGGGTGCATGTGAGGAGGAGTTGAAGG
>VFZS01000280.1 GCA_016871095.1 Acidobacteriota bacterium | reverse complement strand
CTTCCGCGCCGGCCATCCGCACGTGGCGGTGCGTGTCACCGGACACCTGGGCGCCGCCGAGGTCCTGCCGCGCGCCATCCTGGAGGTGGCGGCCAGCTTGAAAGCCGCCTAAGACAATTCCATGAAGGCATCCGACCCACTGCCCGCCTTGGGCGGACGGGTGCACGATCTGCTCAAGTCTCATGCGCTGGACTTGAACCGAGAGCCAGCCTGAGCGGGGTTCAACCCAGCAGAGCCTCGATGTCGCGGGCCAGTTCGGCCGGTGCGGTGGTTGGGGCGTAGCGGCGCGTCACCCTGCCCTGGCGGTCGGCCAGGAACTTGGTGAAGTTCCACTTGATGGCTTCGCTGCCCAGCAGGCCGGGCGCGGCATGCGTGAGGAACCGGTAAAGGGGATGGGCGTCGGCTCCGTTCACCAGGATCTTCGCGGACAGGGGAAAGCTGACGCCGTAACGGCTGGTGCAGAAATCGCGGATGCGGGCCGCGTCGCCGGGTTCCTGGTGGCCGAACTGGTCGCAGGGGCAGCCCAGCACCACCAGGCCGCGCTCACGGTAATCGCGCCAGAGGGTTTCCAGGCCCGCGTATTGTGGGGTGAAGCCGCATTCGCTGGCGGTGTTCACCACCAGCAGCACCCGCCCGGCGTAGTCCGCCAGTTTCAGCGTGCCGCCGTCCAGGGTGGGCAGGGTGAAGTCGTGCAGCGATGTGCTCATGTGGGGCCTGCGAAGCTGGGATATCGGTATGCGTAGACCCTTGCCGTAAAGGTCAAGACGACCAGCCCCGCCCGCCCCGGAGGAGCGGGCGGGGCGGCAGGAACTCAATATTGATCGGCCATCCATTCGTCCAGCGGCACGCAGGCGCGCTCGTTGGGCTTGGTGCTACCACCCAGCATGGGGGTCAGGCAGATGTATTCCACGCCGTCCTCGGCCACCAGGTTGCTGACGGGCAGCCTGCCCACGGTCTCGAAGCCGCGGGTTTCCATGAGGATGAAATCGAACTGGTCGCCGACGGTGACCTCCAGTCGGCCGCCGTTGCCTTCCCCGTACTTGGCCCACCAGGATTGGGGATCGATGCCGTCGTAGCTGGGCGATACCGAATCGGTGCCATGCTGGTGCCAAGCCATGATGGTGGGGTTCTGCATCTGGCTGTCGCAGGCGGCGGACTTGGCCATTGCGCTGGCCATGGAAAAAGTCAGATTGTGGTCGGGGTAGTCAACGCGAAGGGTCTGCATGGTCTTCTCCTTGAGTGTGAGAGGTTGCGGAGGACAGCGTGTGTCACCCCGTACTTATTTGTCTAGGACAAATAAAAAATAGTTCAAGGAAAATTTGGATAATTTATCAAATGTCCAGGACAGAAATGGATTAAACATGCCCAGGAGGCAAGCCTAAGCAGGCCGGGCATCGCAGGTTGGCCGAGACGGCCGGGGACTCAGGCGTCTGCTTCCGTCATCAGCGAAAGGAACAGATTCAGCGCCCGCTGCGTCCCGCAGGGCGCGGTGTCGCGCAGCCGGCGCAGGCGCTCGGCGGCATGCGTACCGGCGTCGCCCGCCACGCAGGGGCCGTAGCCCATGCTCCAGTCGGCGAACTGCCTGCGCTGCAGCGGTTCCCGGAACAGCAGGCGCATATCCGCGTGGCGGGGATCGTTGCCCAAGCGCGCCAGCAGTTCGTCGAGCGCGGTACCTGGTCCCTCCAGAATCTGGAAGAACAGACCGCCGTGGCATTGCAGGTGGCCGCTGATGTCGCGGCTTGCATTGTTTCGCCTGGATTGTTCGAGGATGCGCTCGATGTCGGCCTGCCCGATGCCTGGAGCGGCCACGCTGATATAGGCGAGATGCTGGAGGGGCATGGCTGGAGGCCGGAGATGCGCGAGGGCGGCAAGCTTGCGGCAACTTCCACGGCCCGGCAAGCACGGGCATGCCACCATGTGCCCGCGTCCATTCGGGAACCATGGCGCCCCCGCCGCGACAAACACAGGGTTCGGCAGCGAGCCGAAATCACCGAAGGAGACTGACCATGTCATTGCACAAGCATTTTTCCGCGAGCCGGGTCCTGACAGCCCTGGCCTGCACTGTCGTCCTGTCCGCTCCCGCCGCCGCCGATCACTGGCGCGGCCATCCCGGCATGGGCAATTACGGCCACTGCCCGCAGTACCACGGCATGGACAACTGCCCGCACAAACCCGCCGGGCCGATGATGCAACGCATGTCCGGCAAGATGCTGGGCGTGCAGATCAGCGATCTGCCCAACGCCATGCTGGACGCGGGCGAGGTGGGCTATGGCGTCAACGTGGAGAAGGTAAAGCCCGACAGCGCGGCTGCCAGCGCCGGCATCCAGGCCGGCGACCAGATCGTCGAATTCGCCGGCAAGCCGGTGCTCTCGGCGGAACGCCTGCGCTGGCTGGTGCGCAAATCGGAAGCGGGCAAGGCCCTCGACGTCAAACTCATGCGCGAGGGCAAGCCGGTCGCGGTGAAGGTCACCCTTGCCGAGCCGGTGCCCAAGGAGAAGTGCGAGCCGAAAGGCGCGCCCCGCATCGGCACCTGAGCGCCAGCGAACTCCGGGACCGAGGTCCCGGAGGCGTGGCCGGCATCAGTCCGGCAAGTCCTAGCGAAGGCTCAGACGCAGCCCGTCGGCTGGGGCAGACCACCGTACTTGGTGATCATCTTCATGGGGCCCCGGGGGAAGAGGTCGTACAGCTTTTGCGCCTTGCGGTCCATGCCGTGCAGCTTGGCGAAATCGCGGATGGGCGGCACGGTCTGGGTTTCGCCGAACACCTCCCGAGCCGACAGGATGTACTTCACATGTTCATCCGTGAGTTCGAAGTTGTCGTCCAGGCGAGCCAGTTCGTACATGATTTCCTCCGTCCAGATGGAGGGGTCTACCAGATAACCGTTGCCGGTAAGTTCGAGTTCCATGGGGAATCCTGTTGCGTTGAGAATGGTTCAAAGTATACCGGGACTGCCACGCAAACCCCCGCTAAACCCCATGAACAGTAAGGGTCCTGAAGACCCACAACCGGGGCTTGATGACCCGCAGTTCCCATCCTTGTGCATAGTCCCGCGCCGACCGGTTCGATGCCTTTCAGCCTGTCGACGCGCGTTGAATTCTGACCACTGGTGCGCGTTGAATTTTGACCAGGGTCTGAAGCCGGCCTTTTAAAGGCTGGTTGTGGATAAGTGTAGCGGACTGGATGGAGCCGGTCCTCTGCATTGTGGTGTTGCCCTTGGATTCCTGGGCTTACACATTCTGGACCGCCGCGCAGGGCGAAGCCCGAAGCGGCGCTCCCCGGAGTGCTCAGAGCGGATTGCCTTCCCCCTCCCCGGATTCCGGCCTCTTGCCCCGTTTGGCCCGCTCGCGCGACTGGATGCGAGACTTGGCCGTGGCGCTGCTGTGGCGGAAGCGGAAGGACTCGTTGCCGGTTTCCACGATATGGCAGTGATGGGTCAGACGATCCAGCAATGCGGTGGTCATCTTCACGTCGCCAAAGACGTTGCCCCACTCGCCGAAGGTCAGGTTGGTGGTGATCATCACGCTGGTGTGCTCGTAGAGCTTTGACAGCAGGTGGAACAGCAAGGCCCCACCCGCCTGGCTGAAGGGCAGATAGCCCAATTCATCCAGGATCACCAGATCCACATGCATCAGGCTGTAAGCCAGCTTGCCCGCCCGACCCGCCGCCTTCTCCTGCTCCAGGGCATTGACCAGGTCCACGGTCGAGAAGAAGCGCACCCGCCGGCCATGGCCGGTGATGCCGGACACGCCCAGGGCCGTGGCCAGATGGGTCTTGCCGGTCCCGGTGCCACCGATGAACACCACGTTGTGCGCCACCTCGGTGAAGGCCAGGTCGGCGAGTTCCGTGATGAGACGGCGGTCGACCTTGGCTTGCTCGAAGTCGAAGCCGGCGAGATCCCGGTGCACCGGGAAACGGGCCAGTTTCATCTGGTAGTGGATTGAACGCACGGCCCGATCAGTGCCTTCGGCCTCCAGCAAGTGCTCGATCAGCCAGCGCGATGCTTCCACCGCAGTGGGCGTGCCCTGGGCTTGCAGGTCGGCCCAGGCCGCAGACATGCCGTACAGACGTAGCGCTTTGAGTTCGGCGGGGAGGTCACGCATGGGGAGACACCTCGGCACGCAGGCGGTCGTAACGCGCCGTGTCGACTACCGGCGCCTCCTCGATCTGCAGGACGGTCTCGACCGGCAGGGGGCCGGGCGTGGGCTTGAGGCGGGCGAGTACGTTCTCGATGTGCTCAATACTGACGGCGCCGGATTCCAGAACCAGGTCCACCGCTACCAGCACCGCCTCCAGCCCAGCACGGGGAACGGCGGCCAGCACTTGCGCCATGAGTCGGTCACCCCCCTCCCGAGCCAGCAGGAGGCGTTGCAATCGCGCCAGGGGCGCGGGCAGGTCGGCGAACGGGGCACCGTTCCTGAGCGCACCAGGCTTGCGCCCGATCAGCGGGATGTAGTGCTGCCAGTCGTAACGGGTCTGGCCCCGATCGAACAGGCGGACATGACGGGCGGCGACGGCGTCGTGGGCCACCACCTCGACCCGCTCGGGATACAGCCGCACGCTGACCATGTGTCCGGCCAGTTCGCAGGGGACCGAGTAGCGGTTGCGGGCCACATTCACCAGACAGGTGCTGGACACCCGGGCGGGCGTCTCCACATAACCGTCGAAGGCTGCCGGCATGGGCATGAGGCTGGGGTGCTCGTGCTCCAGCATCTCGGCCACGGTCAGGTCGCCATACTCGGGATGTTTCAGTTCGCTCCACAGTTGACGGCAGCGGGCGAGCAACCAGACGTTGAGTTCGGCGAAGCTTCCGAAACGCTGCTGTCCGGCTTCCTGCCAGATGCGGCGCCGGCTGTCCTGGACGTTCTTCTCGACCACGCCCTTCTCCCACCCGCTGGCGACATTGCAGAAGTCGGGGTCGAACAGGTAGTGGGCGCACAGGGCTGCGAAGCGGGCGTTGACGATGCGTCCCTTGCCCTTCTTGACCTTGTCCACGGCGGTCTTCATGTTGTCGTAGATGCCGCGCTTGGGGATGCCGCCCAGAGCGGTGAAGGCGCGGGTGTGGGCGTCGAACAGCATCTCGTGGCCCTGGCTGGGGTAGGCCACCAGCACGAAGGCCCGACTGGCGCACAGCTTCATGTGCGCCACCAGGAGCCGGCGCCAGACGCCGCCGATGACCAGTCCTTCTTCACTCCAGTCGAACTGGAAGGCTTCCCCCTGCGCGAACTTGAGCGGAACGAAGGCACCCTTGACCACCGCTTGGCCGCCCGTTCGCCACTGCCGCACGAATTCCGTGACCCGGCTGTAGCTGCCTGTGAAGCCGGACCGCTGGAGTTCCGCGTAAATGTGCAGTGCGGTGCGGCGATCCCGCTTGGGACGTCGGGCGTCGGCTTCCAGGGCCTGGATCAACTGTGCTTCATACCCGGCCAGCTTCTTGGCTTTCCCGCGCCGCTGGTAGCGAGGTTCCTCCCCGCTCGGCGCTTTGATCCATTTCTTGACCGTGTTGCGCGACAGGCTCGTGCGCCGCGCAATCTCCGACAGGCTCAGCCCGTCGCGTATGTACATCCTGCGTATCTTGCCAAACATGGCCATGGTGATCACCTCTTAAACCCCCGCCCACAAAACAGGCAGGGTAGGTTGAACACCCTGGTCAAAATTCAACGCGCATAACCGCGTTTACATGGTCAATCTTCGGCGCGCATCAACACATCACCAGGTTCTGGTGGAAGAAGCCGAAGGTCTGCTTGCCGGGCGTGGCGGTGAGGCCGACGAGGTAGGCGTCGAAGTATTCCAGCACCTGCGCCCACAGGTTGTAGATGGAGCGGTGGGCCTCGTCGGTGACGATGATGTCGAAGGTTTCGATGGGGATGGCGGGGTTGTATTCGATGGGCTCGGGTTGGGCGAACAGATTACTTAACCCCTTTCCCTCTCCCCCGGCCCCTCCCCCCGAGGGGGAGGGGAGTGTCAGTTGGTCCACGGGGATTTCTTCCAGGTCTGGCGGCAGCTCTTTGCCCTTGAGCATGGAATACATGCGCTGGATGGTGCAGATACAGACGCGGGCGGTGGTGTCGATCTGGTTTCCTGCAAGGCGCTGGACGATGTATTCCTCGCTGAACTTGAAGTTGTTGTAGGGCGAGACGTATTGCTGGAATTCCTTGAGGGTCTGGTCGGCGAGGTTGCCGCGATCGACCAGGAACAGGATGCGCCGCGCGCCGGCGAACTTGATCAGCCGATAGATGAAGGAAATCGAGGTGAAGGTCTTGCCCGAGCCGGTGGCCATCTGGATCAGGGCGCGCGGGCGGTTTTCCTTGAGGGATTTCTCCAGGTTGTTGATGGCGGTGATCTGGGCGGGCCAGAGGCCTTCTTCCTTGAGCGGCGGCATGGCTTGCAGGCGGGCGAGGAAGGTGGGGGCGGGCTGGGCAACGGAAAAATCGCCCTCTCCCCCGGCCCCTCCCCCCGAGGGGGAGGGGAGATAGGCGAGCCACTCGGCCAGGAGTTCGGGTTTGTGGAAGGCGAACACCGGACGCGAGCGCGGGGTGGGGTCGAGGCCGTTGGTGAAGCGGGTTTCGATGCCGGTGGACTGGTAGGAAAACGGCAGCGGGTTGCCCCAGCGCGGCAAGGCGGCGGGCAGGCCCTGGGTGTATTTGTCGGACTGGGTTTCGACGCCGGTGAGGGTGACGCCCGCCTTCTTGGCTTCGATCACTCCGGCGGCCTTGCCGTCCACATATAAAAGGTAATCGGCAAAACCGTGGCCGGGCAGCGGGAATTCGCGGATGGCAACGCCGCGCGCGGCGTGAATGTTGGCGGTGGATGCGTCGCAGACATGCCAACCCGCCGCGCTCAGCAGCGCATCGATGTTCTCCCTGGCTTCGGCTTCCGGGCTCATTCTGATGTGCGGCTCCGGCGCAAAAACTTACTGCTTCCGCCGCCTTTCCGCGCAGGCGATGAGGGCCTTGTCGTCCTTCAGTTCCAGGCAGTGGCGCAGGTCGCCGCGGGGCAGACGCTTGACCTTGTGGCGCTGCATCCTGGCGGGTTGAGCGGGGGCGGCCTGTTCGACGGCGGGGACGGCCGCGGGCTGGGGAGCGGGGGCCGGGTCGGCGGCCAGGGCGATGCCGGTGGCGCAAAGGAGCGTGAGGGGAATGGACCAGATGTGCATGCAGCCTCCTTGAGTGTGCGGCAGGCTCTGGCGATGGGGCAAACGGGGTCGGGCCAGGGCTGCCTGGCGGAATGCTACCTCAAGCGCGGAGTCAGCGGCCGGGCTTGCCGCCGCGGGGTCGGCC